>JAEWCW010000178.1 GCA_023390415.1 Pseudomonadota bacterium
TGCTACTGCTGTGGTGTCCGCACCTTGGCTGTCACAGCGCGTTGACAGGCTTTAGTGTCTATTTATCCACAGGCTATCCTGCTCTGCGACAGGATCTTCTTTCTTCTCTTTCTTCTTCTTCTGCAGCTTTATACCTTTGAAAATAAAATGGAAATTAGCCTGACGGTAACCAATAGGGTGATCTATCAAAACATCTCGGGTGATTTGCGATAACTTTCGGGGTGATTCACGGTAACCAATAGGGTGATACTAGCCCGGAGAGATTTCTGACCATTGTAACCAACGGGGTGATATGGGTTCGAGCGGATCTTCCAGCAATGTAACCAACGGGGTGATTTCTCATCTAGGGGTTCTCCGAACCGCAAAAATAGCTATCATTGCCCAAAAAAATGGGGCGGACAGGCATGGATCAATCGGAAAATCACCCTAAAAGTTACGATAGACGCCGGACCCTTGAAGTCCGGCCTCTTGATGGTGAAATGATCAAGCCCGCGGAACTGATCGATATTCAAGGTGCTACAGGCTTATCGTTGGCCGCGCGTCGCCTCTATAATCGCTTGCTAGCCAATGCCTTCGGGCCGGATATGGGCTTCGAAGGGCGAGACTTCTGCATTCCGCTGTCAGAACTGCGCGGCACCCATGCGGGCAATGAACGGATCAGTGACAGTATCGAGGCGTTGATGAAGACGGTGGTCATCGTCCGGGGGATCGATGGTCGAACGACTCGCGTGCAGCTACTGGGCGGTAACGACATGGTCGACAGCGAACGGCGGCACGGGATGCTGACCTATAGCTTTGACAAGCGTCTTGCACCCCTTCTCCGCGAAAGCGTCGTGTTCGCTAAGCTTGAGTTGGCTGCTCTGCAGGCATTTGGAACCAAGTATGGGCTAGCGCTCTATGAGGCGCTGTCCAGGCGTGTCCGGCTTCACCATGTCTTCCACGAAGATTTCGAAGTGGACGCCTTCCGAAATCTGTTGGGCGTGCCTGAGGGCAAGCTGCCCAGTTTCGGCAATCTTCGACAGAAGGCGATCGATCCCGCGATCAGCGAGGTGGTCAAGCTCGCCCCCTTCTCCTGCACCATCGAACCTTGCGAGCACGTGGGGCGAAAGGTGACAAAAGTTCGTCTCCGCTGGTGGGTGAAGTCAGTAGATGAAATGAAGACGCAGTGGGAGGCTCGGAAGGAACAGCAAGCCGAGTTGTTCCCTACTGCCTTGCCGGAAGCATTAATCGAACGCGCCGGCGGATAACTACCAAGAATGGACGCACACGTCTAAAGCTGCTCATATAATTAAATACACAGAAAACCAAACGAGGGGAAATTCGAATGCACACAGGGACAGGTGAACAGCCATGCAAGTGATCGTGCTTGCAACGCAAAAGGGGGGGTCCGGCAAGTCTACCTTAGCACGCTCGATTGCAGCGGAGATGACCGGCCGGGGCCGTGTTGCCATGTTAGATTTAGATCCACAGGGTTCACTAACGAAATGGTGGCAGCGGCGTGAGGCTGATGACCTGCAGCTTGTGACAGGTCTAACGCGCGCCGACCAGATCGCTAAAGCGGTGGATACGCTTCGGGAGCAGGGATTTGACTGGCTGATCATTGACACTCCTGGCGCTCGGGACGAGGCGACCCGCATCGCCCTCCACTCCGCTGACCTAGTGCTCGTGCCGGTTCATCCCTCGCAGGATGATTTGGACGCCGTCGGACCAACGGTTGCCGAAATCAAAGAAGCTGGTGCCAAGTTTATATTCGTGCTTTCCCGCACGACCCGTGCCCGGATTGTGGATGAGGTAGGACGCCTCTTGGCTGCACATGGCCGCGTGGCACCAGCTTTGATAGGTGCCAGGGTCGCGCATGGAGAAGCAGCCACGCGTGGCCTTACAGCCGCAGAGACTGGTAATGTAGCAGCTTATGAGGAGGTTCGTGCCTTGGTAGACTATGTAACGAAGGAACTGGCATGAAAAAGCAGCCGCTCAATCTATCACTGGACATTGGCGCTGATGCTGTGCCGGTCCCTGCCCCGCCGCCTCCTGCTACCGTCTCTGCCAAGAAAAGCCCCGGCCGTCCCCCGATTCCTCCACGCGAAAATGCCCGGCGCATTGCAGTGACGGTCGACGGCGAGCTTTACCGTAAGATCCGAATTGCCTGCGCTGAGCTAGACATTGATCGGCAGACGTTCTTGGAGCGCTCAATCGCGCTGATGTTCGCAGATATCCAGAAGCTCGGATGACCATGCGTGCAACCGAACAAGTGTGTAGGCGCACAGATAATTATCTGTGCATAGGGCCATACGCACGTCTATGGGAGTGGCTGACCGAAACAGAGGCTGGAAACTGATCCTTCCTGAGCATGCTTGAGGTTCAGAACGCCGACTGCAGCCGAGGGTCAGACGCTCCTGGACCGCAACTGCGCTGATGTTCGCAGATATCCGGAAGTTCGGATGACCACGCGTGCGACCGAACAAGTGTGTAGGCGCACAGATAATTATCTGTGCATGGGGCCATACGCACGTCTATGGGAGTGGCTGAGCGAAACGGTGGCTGGAAACTGATCCTTCCTGAGCATGCTTGAGGTTCAGAACGCCGACTGCAGCCGAGGGTCAGACGCTCCTGGACCGCAACTGCGCTGATGTTCGCAGATATCCAGAAGCTCGGATGACCATGCGTGCAACCGAACAAGTGTGTAGGCGCACAGATAATTATCTGTGCATAGGGCCATACGCACGTCTATGCGAATGGCTGACCGAAACGGTGGCTGAAAAACTGATCCTACCTGAGCATGCTTGAGGTTCAGAACGCCGACTGCAGCCGAGGGTCAGACGTTCCTGGACCGCAACTGCGCTGATGTTCGTAGATATCCAGAAGCTCGGATGACCGCGCGTGCAATCAAATAAACGAGCAGACGCACAGATACCTATCTGTGCATAGAATTATACGCCGCGCATCCATTTTCGCGCAGATCTTAAAAGCTACGGACGCACATCGCTGCTCCATCCAGCTACGACAGGATCATGACCGCAGAGGATTACGCGGGGATGAGCGAGAGGCCTCGTCACTGAAGTGCCTCGAACTCCCTGATTGCTCTTGGCCCACGAAGGATCGTTTAGAACGACCAGGGCAGGGCAGTTGAACGGACATTCAGTCCGGTTGCGACTCGCCTGCCTATGTTTGCGCGGCGTTGGGGGATTGCCTGCCCTCGGCATGGATCAGGCGGCTGTCGGCTGGTGCCTCATCTCTGGAGGTCATGCCGTAATCGCGAACGACAGCGGCGATGCGCAGGCGATAGTCGGCAAACACGTGATCCCGCCCGGCAGCCTGCACCCGGCGGTGCTCGGGCAGATTACGCCATTGCGCAATGGCTGCCTCGTCGTGCCAGAAGGACAGGGACAGCACCTTGCCCGGTGTGGTCAGGCTCTGAAACCGCTCGATGGCTATGAACCCGTCGATGTCAGCCAGCAGGGGCCGCAACTTGGCGGCAAGCTCCAGATATTCCTCCTGGGCTTCGCCAGGCACCCAAGCCTCGAAGATGACGGCGATCATGCGCGCTCACCATGGGGTGCCGAGGCCAGTCTGACAAACAGCCGGTCCTCGCGGCGGATGAAGCCCTCGCGCCGGGCGAAGTCATAATTCTGCCGACCCAGGGGATCAGCAGCAAGCTTTGCGCGATAGGTCTCGTATTCGGCCAGGGACGGCAGCGAGTAGATGCCATAGGCGGTGCTTGCCGAGCCTTCGTGCGGGGCGAAGTATCCGACCAGATCAGCGCCGCAGCGGGGAATGCACTGGCCCCAGGTCCGGGCGTATTGGTCAAACAGCTCGCGCCGGTTCGGGTCGATGTCATAGGTGATGATGCAGGTGATCATGGCTCCCCCTTCATGCTGTCCTTCCTGCTAACCGATTGCCGTCGCGGGATGGTTCGATTAGCGTCGAACCATGAGGGAAGGTCCCGAGATTGCCCGCATCGCCGCCCTGGTTGCCGATCCTGTCCGCAGCGCCATGCTGCTGGCCCTGATGGACGGGCGCGCCCTGACCGCAACCGAGCTGGCAAGTGTTGGCGGGATCACCAAGCAGACCGCCAGCAGCCATCTGGCCAAGCTGGTCGAGAGCGAGGTCCTGGTCGCCGAAGCGCAGGGGCGGCACCGCTACTTCCGGCTGGCGGGTTCCCATGTGGCTGCGCTTCTGGAAGCGCTGATGGTCTTCTCCAGCGATGCCGCTCCCCCACTCCGCACAGGTCCCAAGGACCTCTCCCTCCGCAAGGCACGGATCTGCTACGACCACCTGGCTGGAGAGATGGGCGTCATGCTCTATGACCGGATGCTGGAGGAGGGCTGGCTGGGCCGCGATCTGGACGTGACGGACAAGGGATGGACGAAGCTGGCTGTCCTGGGGCTGCAGCAAGGTGACTTGCCCGCCAGCAACCGTCCGCTTTGCCGCGCCTGCCTTGACTGGAGCCAGCGGCGGCATCATCTGGCCGGACGGCTCGGGAAGGCCGTGCTCGATCGTATTCTTGCCGTGTCATGGGCGCGCCGCCTGCCTGCATCGCGGGTGATCGTCTTTCATCCGGAAGGGGAAAGACGGTTCGATGAATGGCTGCGGTGAAGCAGACGCCGCCGGTAGCTCTGTCCGCGTCAGGTAGTTTGCGACCGGCGTTGAGGATGTGACCGCACCACGAAGGCATCCGTGTGCAGGGTGGGTCCCTTTCCTTTTCGCCCTCTGCTGATCAGCTGTTCTGCGAGTTCTTCAGGGCGCTCAGAAGCCGCTGCGCCGTTTCCTCGGAGGAACCCGGGTTCTGACCGGTGATCAGAAGGCCGTCCTGCACCACATAGGAGGCCCAGTCGTCTGCCCGGGTGAAGCGTCCGCCTTTTGCGGCCAGTTCATCCTCCACAAGGAAGGGAACGATCCGGGTGAGACCCACGGCTTCCTCTTCGGTGTTCGTAAAGCCCGTGACCTCCTTGCCTTGGACAAGCGGCTTGCCGTCTTGACCCTTCACATGCCGCAGAACGCCGGGGGCGTGGCAGACCAGGGCAACGGGTTTGTCAGCGCCGATGAACGTCTCGATCAGCGAGATCGAGGCAGGATCCTCGGCAAGGTCCCAGAGTGGACCATGGCCGCCCGGATAGAAGATGCCATCGAAGTCATGCGGGTTGATGGCCGACAGCTTTTCCGTCGAAGCCAGCTTTGCCTGGGCTTCGGCGTCGGCCTCGAAGCGGTTGGTTGCGTCTGTCCTGGAGTCAGGCTCGTTGCTCTTGGGGGCGAGCGGCGGCTGGCCGCCCTTTGGAGATGCCAGCACGATCTCGGCACCTGCATCCTTGAAGACGTAGTAGGGTGCAGCAAGCTCCTCCAGCCAGAAGCCGGTCTTCTTGCCGGTGTTTCCCAGTTGATCATGGGAAGTGAGAACCATGAGGATCTTCATTATGCGCTGTTTCCCTTCTTTGCCTGCTCGAAGACCATCCTCTCGATGATAGGGCCTTGCGTTGAGTGCATGTGTCGGCCCCACTCCATTCGGAGGTCTTTCGGTGATCGGTGTCAGGAACGCTTCATCCCCCGTGCAGTTCCTGTTCCTGCTTGTCGCGACACTGCGGCCGTTGGCAGTGCCGGGTGCTTTAGCGAGATGCTCCAAGGTCCTCTCGGCGCGATGCTGGTCATAGCCGAAATCGGTCAGGACCTTTCCGATAAGCTCTGCCGCGGTCAGCGTCGTCCCACGGCCGACCAGGACAGGTTTGGCACGCTCCCTTTCCTTGGCTCCAGGGCGCAGGGAACGCGTTGCCGGAGTGGCATGTTGATCTTGTCGAAAGAAAGGCGTCTGACATGAACACGTTCCTGATCAGCGGTGCCGTGGCGCTCGCTCTGACATCGACACATCTCGCTGCCGACCCG
>JAEWCW010000203.1 GCA_023390415.1 Pseudomonadota bacterium
GACCGGCGCCAAGGTCGACATCGACGACGAGGGCGTGATCAAGATCTCATCCTCGGACCTCTCGCAGATCGAGGCGGCCCGCAAGTGGATCGCCGGGATCGTCGAGGAGGCCGAAGTCGGCAAGATCTACAGCGGCAAGGTCGTCAACATCGTCGATTTCGGCGCGTTCGTGAACTTCATGGGCGGCAAGGACGGGCTCGTCCACGTCTCCGAGATGAGGAACGAGCGGGTCGAGAAGCCGACCGACGTCGTCTCCGAAGGCCAGGAAGTGAAGGTCAAGGTCCTCGAGATCGATCCGCGCGGCAAGGTTCGCCTGTCGATGCGCGTCGTCGACCAGGAGACCGGCGCCGAGCTCGAGGACACCCGTCCTCCGCGCGAGGATCGTGGTCCCCGTGGCGATCGCGGCGATCGGGGTGACCGCGGCGGCCGTGATCGCGGCCCGCGCCGCGACGGCGGCGACCGTGGCGGACGCGGCGGCGACCGCGATCGTGGCCCGCGCCGGGATGGCGGTGGTCGCGGCGAGCGCGCCGAAGGCGACCGCAACCGCGACCGCGGCGACCGTCCGCAGCGCGAAGGCGGGAATGACGACGGCCCCGAGCCCGAATTCGCCCCCGCCTTCCTGACCCGCAACGACGACTGATCGTCGCGGCCAGGCCGAAACGAAGAGGCCCCGCGGGAAACCGCGGGGCCTTTTTCTTTGCGGATTGTCACTGTCGCCCGCCTGACCTAGCCATCGATGGTGTGCAGTCGGGAGGCCTTTGCATATGCGCTGGATGAGTCTCCTAACACTCCTTGCCTCGGCAGGCTGCGCGACGACTCCGGTTCCGGTCTTTCCGAGCCAAGGACCCTTCGGCCCGGAGCGCAGCTATACGGGCGTCCTCGGTCTCGGATTCGAGCGCCAGTCCTTCGACAATTGTTGGCTGGACTTCAGGGGCTCTTCCCTTGCTGACCTCGAGGCGCTGGCACCCAGCCCCGCACTCCGTGACCAGCACGCCTCCTATGCCGCCGACGTGACACTGATCGGACGGCGGCGGGATGTGGTCGATGCGGCTGACGGGGACGCGCAAGGCGCCGGCTTCGGCCATCTCGGCATGTATTCCTGTCTGATCGAGGCGACGCGGATCATCGCTGCGCGCGCGCGTTAGGCCGGCGACGACGAGCTCCGCTTGCCCAGGGCCGCGCGGGCCTCCTAAGGAGCCGGGACAACAGGAGATGCCCTTATGCGCCTTGCCGCCGTCGCCAGCCTCGTCCTCCTCGCCGCCTGCAATGCCGATACCTCCGTGGCGGTCGGCAATGGCAATGCCAGCGTCGCAGGCGATTCCTCCGCGCCCGGCGATGCTTTCCGCACCGAGGTGGTCGGCACGTTCGACCAGCCGTGGGCGATGACCTTCGTCTCGGCCAACACCGCGCTGGTCACCGAGAAGCCGGGACGTTTGTGGGTCTGGCACCCTCACGACGGCAGCCGGATCGCCGTCAGCGGCGTGCCGCAGGTCGATGCCGGGGGCCAGGGCGGGCTCGGCGACGTCATCGCCCATCCCGATTTCGCGCGGAACAACCTCGTCTATCTGAGCTGGGCCGAGGCCGGACCGGGGAACACCCGCGGCGCCGCCGTCGGCCGGGCCGAGCTGGTCATCGACAGCATGGGCGAGGGCTCGGCCGAGCTGCGCAACCTCCAGGTCATCTGGCGGCAGAGCCCGAAGACCGAGGGGCGCGGCCATTACGGCCACCGCCTCGCGCTTCGCGGCGGCTATCTCTTCATCTCGAACGGCGATCGCCAGCTCTTCGATCCGGCGCAGGACATGAACCAGCATCTCGGCAAGGTCGTTCGCCTCCACGAGGACGGGCGGACGCCGTCCGACAATCCCTGGGCGGCCCAGGGCGGGGTGGCCGCCCAGCTCTGGACGACGGGCCACCGCAATCCCCTGGGGCTCGCCTTCGACGCCCAAGGCCGGCTCTGGGAGCATGAGATGGGGCCTCAGGGCGGCGACGAGTTCAACCTGATCGAGCGCGGCCGCAATTATGGCTACCCGATCGTCTCCAACGGCTCCCATTATGATGGCCGCGACATTCCGGATCATTCGACGCGGCCCGAATTCGCAGCGCCGAGAATTTCGTGGAACCCGTCTGTCTCGCCGGCCGGCCTGATGATCTATTCGGGGCGGCTCTTCCCGCAATGGCGCGGCGATGCCTTCATGGGCGCGCTTTCGGGCCAGGCGTTGATCCGGATCGACCTCGACGGCGCCAATGCCCGCGAGGCCAATCGCTGGCCGATGGGCGCGCGGATCCGCGAGGTCGAGGAAGGCCCGGACGGGGCGATCTACGTCCTCGAGGATTCGCGCAACGGCTCGGGCGGGCGACTGCTCCGACTCACGCCGGCGCGCTGAGGGTCAGCCCCGCTCGCCGCGGGCCATTGCAGCGATCAGCGCCTCCCGGAACGCCTGGTCGCTCAGCAGCGGGCTGAGGCAGCTGTCGGCGAGGCGGAAGCGAGGCTCTGCTCCCGTGCCAGCGACATAAGGCGGATAGAGCAGGACCATGACCCGCTCGCCGCTACGGAACTCGACGTCGCAGCTGGCGCTGCTCGGCGCCCGCGCGCGCTCCGCCTCGAAGGTGGTCGGCGCGGTTCCGGCGATTGTCTGGACCACGCGAAGCCCTTCGCCCCGTCCCGACACCTGATCGTAGGCCCTGACCAGCTCGACCTCGACCAGAGCGAGAGCGCCAGTCGCGACATCGCTGGCGATGCTCTGCCGCTCGGCTGCGTCGGTCGGAATCGGGATGCAGGTGCAGGCGAGCGCCACCGTCTCGGCAGCGGCGGCCAGCAGGATCGCGAGCATGAGTTTCCGCATCAGCCCCTCCGATAGCGGAAATACCACACTTCATGGCCTTTGCGACGCGCTTTCGCCTCGTAGCGCGTTTCCGGCCAGCCGCCGGGGCGGGTGAGGAAGTCCTTTGCGCTTTCGGCGAGCCATTCGAAGTCGCTGCGCTGGCTCATCACCATCATCGACCAGCGGCAATAGGTGGGATCGTCGGTGCCGAGCCGGAACTCGCCGCCCGGCTTGAGCTTGGCCGCGATCAGGTCGAGCGGGCCGTGGTTGAGCATCCGCCGCTTGGCGTGACGCGCCTTCGGCCAGGGATCGGGGTGGAGCAGATAGACGAAGCTCAGCGCCCCGTCCGGAACCCGCTCCAGCACCTGCAGCGCGTCGCCCATGTGCAAGCGCACGTTGGTCAGATGCTTGTCGCGGACATGGCCAAGCGCGCCGACGACCCCGTTGAGAAAGGGCTCCGCGCCGATGAAGCCGTGATCCGGAAGCAGATCGGCGCGATAGGCGAGATGCTCGCCGGATCCGAAGCCGATCTCGAAATGGAGCGGCCGCTCCGATCCGAACAGTGAGGCGGCGTCGGCCGGTCCCTCGTCGGGTACGGCGATCGCCGGCAGCAGCTCCTCGAGCAAGGCGGCCTGGCCCTGGCGGAGCTTGTGCCCTGCGCGGCGGCCGTAGAGCCGGCGGATCGTCATCGGATCGTTCATCCGGCGCGCGTTAGACTCGGGCGCGCCAACATCCAAGGACCCTGTCGATCCGGGGCGCTTTCCTTTCGGCCCCGTTCCGCTAACCTCCGCTGCGGGAGGGGAGCTTATGGCCATGGACATGCTTGCGGTCGCGACGGCGGTTCCGTTCGACGTCGAGGCTGCGACGCGCGCCTATCTCGACACTTTGCACGGCGCCGCGCGGGAGCGCTCGGATTCCTATTTCGAGGGCGGCTATTGGCTTCTGCTCTGGGGCACTCTGGTGAGCAGCCTCGTCCTCTGGGCGATCCTCCATTTCGGCTGGTCGGCAGCCTGGAGCCGCTGGGCGGGCCGGGTGACGAAGCGGCGCTGGCTGCAGCCCTTGCTCTACGCTTTCCCTTTCCTGATCGTCTCGTCGCTGCTCGTCTTTCCCTGGACGATCTACACCGGCTTCTTCCGCGAGCGCCAATATGGCCTGATGAACCTCTCGTTCGGCGGCTGGCTCGGCGAGCAGGCGATCATGCTCGCGATCTCGACACTGAGCGGCGCGATCCTACTCGCCATCGTCTATGCCGTGATCCGCAAGGCGCCGCGGACCTGGTGGCTGTGGGGCAGCGGCGCGGTGGTCGCCTTCCTCGCTTTCTCGATCCTGATCGCGCCGGTCTTCGTCGCGCCCCTGTTCAACGATTATCGGCCGATGGAGCCGGGCCCGGTCCGCGAGCAGATCCTGGCAATGGCCAACGCCCACGGCGTCCCGGCCGACAATGTCTACGTCTTCGACCAGTCGAAGCAGCATGATCGGATCTCGGCCAACGTCTCGGGGCTCGGCCCGACCATCCGGATCTCGCTCAACGACAATCTGCTCAATCGCGGCTCGACCGCCGAGGTGAAGGCGGTGATGGGCCACGAGCTCGGCCATTATGTGCTCGGCGATGTCTGGAAGCTGCTGATCGGCCTCGGCCTGATCATGGTTCTCGGCTTCCTGCTGCTCAAATGGCTGACCCCGCGCCTGCTCGCGCGCTTCGGCGGCCGCTGGGGGGTGCGGGACATCGCCGATCCCGCCTCGGCGCCTTTGCTGCTGCTGATCTTCGGACTCTACATGCTGGCCGCGACTCCGGTCACAAACAGCCTGGTCCGCACCGTCGAGAGCGAGGCCGACGCCTTCGGCCTCGATACCGCGCGGGAGCCGGACGGCTTCGCCTCGACCGCGATGAAGCTCTCCGAATATCGCAAGATCGAGCCCTCGCCGCTCGAGGAGATCATCTTCTTCGATCATCCCTCGGGCCGCTCGCGGGTGCGGATGGCGATGGAATGGAAGGCGCGCCACCTCGCCGAGCTCCCGCCCGGCCAGCGCGGGATCGTCAGGCCTCCGGCGGGACCGATCGCGCCGGCCGCTCCGCAAGCAGCGCGATGACCATCCCGGCGAGCGCGACGATTCCGCCGGCGATCGCCAGCGGGCTCCACACATAATCCTCGACCAGGGTCGAGATCGCCATCGCAATGACCGGCACGATCAGGCTCGAATAAGCCGCCTTGCCCGGGCCGACCGAGCGGATGACGACGAAATAGAGGGTGAAGGCGAGCGCCGAGGCGGCGAGGCCGAGATAGAGCAGCCCCGCCCAATAGCCGATCCGGGCCTCCACCACCGGCGGCCCGAACAGGATCCAGGCGGCCGCGGCGTTGGCGAGGGTTCCGTAGAACATCCCCCAGGCGAGGTTTACCGCGATCGGCCGCCTCGCGACGCGCGGGTGCGCCTGCATGATGTTCGCCGCCGATGCGGCGAGGACTGCGAGCAGGGTGAGGCCGATTCCCATCGCCGCGGCGGTGGCGCTGACCGGGCTCGATCTGATCTCCTGGAGGAAGAGCAGGCCGACGCCGACGCAGGCGATCGCCGAGCCGAGGATGAAGCGGCGCGAGACAGCATGCTTCAGGAACAGCCAGGCGAGCGCGCTGTTCGGCACCATCAGAAGCGCGAAGACGACCGCGACCAGGCCGCTCGTGACGTGATGCTCGGCGGCGTAGACCAGGTTGAAGTTCAGCATGAACTGCGGGATGCCGAAGCCGACCGCCATCAGATGGCCGCGCCAGCCCATCCGGAGCGACGCGCCGGACCAGAGAGCGAAGGCGAACATCGCGCTGCCGGCGATGACGAAGCGGTAGGTGACCGACCAGGTCGCCGGCACCGCGCCGAGCTGGTCCTTGATGACGATCCAGGTCGAGCCCCAGATCAGGGTGATCGCGATGAAGGAGGCGAGGACCTTCGGGTCGCGAAAGCCCTGCTTCACAGCGCGCTTATTGCGGCGGCCAGCGCGTCGACCGCTGCGGGATCGCTGTCCCAGCTCGTCACCAGCCGCGCCTCGCCCGGGCCCCAATCGTAGAAATCGAAGCCCTGGGCGCGCAGCCGCGCAGCCTCTTCGGGCGTGACCCGAACGAACACCTCGTTGGCCTCGACCGGAAGCAGCAGCCGCTCGGCGCCGGCGGCCGCGGCGAGCCGGGCCGCGGCGTCGTTGGCCTGGCGCGCATTGCGCAGCCACACGTCGCCGTCGAGCATCGCGACCACCTGCGCGGCCAGATAGCGGCCCTTCGAGAGGAGATGCCCCGCCCGCTTGCGCCGGAAGAGCGTCGCCGCGGCGAGCTCGGTCCGGAAGAAGACCAGCATCTCGGCCGAGAAGCCGCCATTCTTGACGAAGCCGAACGACAGCGCGTCGACTCCCGCCTTCCAGGTGAGGTCTGCCGGGCTGCAGCCGAGCCGCGCGACCGCATTGGCGAATCGCGCGCCGTCGACATGGAAGCCGAGCCCCCGCGCCCGCGCCAGCTCGCCGAGCGCGGCGGTCTCGTCCGGCGTGTAGACCAGGCCATATTCGGTCGCGTTGGTGATCGAGAGGGCGTGCGGCTGGACCTGGTGGACGTCGTCCCGGATCGTCGCCAGCGCCGCCGTCACCGTCTCCGGCGTGACCTTCGCGCCCTCGCCCTCGGCGAGGATCAGCTTGGCGCCGTGGGTGTAGAATTCCGGCGCGCCGCACTCGTCATTCTGGATATGGGCGTCGCGGTGGCAGACGATCGAGCCGTGCGGCGGGCAGAGCGCGGCGAGGGCGAGGCTGTTCGCGGCCGTTCCCGTCGCCACCCACATCGCCGCGACCTCGGTTCCGAACAGGTCCGAGAAGCGCGCCGAAAGGCCCTGGCTCAGCGCGTCGCCGTCATAAGCGGTGTCGAGCCGATTGGCGGCCGCGATCGCGTCCATCACCTCGGGGCAGGCGGGGGCGGCATTGTCCGAAAAGAAGCGCATGGCTGCGCCTTAGTCCAGCCGCCCGCGAGGTCAATCGCTAGGTGGTGTAGGGGTCGAACGGCAGGGGCGCGAGCGGCTCGAAGTCGTTGTCGTCGTTGCTCGGGAGGCGCCACACGATGCGCTGCAGCCGCCGGCAGTCGGTCGCTGCCATTCCCGCGCTGCGCCCGGTCGCCTGTGCGGCTCGCACGTCGCCGGCGGCAATCTGAAGCTCCGCGAGCCGAACGGTCAGTGCCCGGCGTCTCTGATCCATCTCGCGCGGGAGATCGGGTTCGATCTCCAGCGGTGGCAGCCTCGGCTTGAGGGGCGACGGAATCCCCGCCGAAATCCGCGAATTTTCGTGTGGCGGACGGCGCGGACTTAACCTCGAATTAGGGATGGAGGGGTAAGTTCGGGCTTGGGGGACAAGGGAAGGTCGGAATGGGCGCAGAGAATATCGTGAACTCTCAGCTATCGAGCCAGCGTCAGGCGAAGCGCGCGCGCGTGCTTCTCGCCGGCAAGCTGCAGACGCCCTATGGCGAGATCGATGCGCGGCTTCGCGATATTTCCAGTCGGGGCGCGCTGGTCGAATGCGCGACCCTTCCGCCGCCCGGCAGCGAGGTCGTCTTCTCGCGCGGCTCGACCGTCGTCCCAGCGCGGGTGGTGTGGGTCGCCGCCGGCCGAGTCGGCCTGGAATTCGCCTTCCCGATCGACGAGAATGCCGTGCTGGTGCAGCTGAAGAAGGCACCGGCTGCACGCTTGGCGCCGACCGCGGCGCCATCTACCGGCCGGTTCCGCCGCGCCGGCCTTTCCGAACGGATCAGCGACGATGCTCGCGAAGCGGCCCGCGCCTGGGGCGTGACGGTGGGCATCGCGCTGCCGCACGGCCTCTGAGGGGGGCGCGGCGATGGAGGCCTGGGACTCCAAATTGCGCTCTCCGGCCAAGGCCGAGGTGAAGAGCTTCTACGCGCAGCTTTCGACCAGCAGCAGCCAGACGGCCCACGAGCGTGGCGCCGAACGGGTCAACGTTTCGATGCCGGCGGCGCTGCGCCAGCGCGGCGCGAGCGGCGTTTCCGTACAGATCGCCGATCTCTCGACCAAGGGCTTCCGCGCGACCACCCATCTCCAGCTTCAACGCGGCACCGACGTCTGGCTGCGCATGCCCGGGATCGAGCCGGTCCACGCCCGTGCGGTCTGGACTCGCGGGCAGCAGGTCGGCTGCGAATTCGTCCGCCCGCTTCACCCCGCGGTGCTCGAGATGATCGTCCGGAACGCAGGCAGATGAGCGCAAGGCGGGCCGTTTCCTCCCGCCGCCGAGCCGATTCCGTGAATCGTTTCGATTATGCTACGACCCTCGAATCGCTTTGGGGAGGGCGAGCGTAAAATGGAATCGGATTATCGTTACTATTTGCGTCGCGCCTCCGAAGAGCGGCGCGCTGCCCAGCGTTCGGTGACCAATGCTGCGCGCGAGCGCCATGCCGAGCTTGCAGTGATGTTCGCTGCCAAGGCAGAGCAGCGCGCGCCGAGACTGGTTCAGGCCGCGACCTGAGCGATCCGTCGGCGGTTCGTCGTCTCGCTCGCGAGGGGGCGAATGGTGCTGCCGGTGAGGATTGAACTCACGACCTCAGCCTTACCAAGGATGCGCTCTACCACTGAGCTACGGCAGCATCACCAGTCGCGGGGACGGGGGCCTATGGCCGTGCGGAGCCGGTTATGTCAACAACCTTGCGGCCTGACCCTGCCCGCGCATAGGCGCATCGCATGAATGCACAGGACGAAGAGCGAAAGAAGCGCCTCGCCGAGGCGCTGCGCGCGAACCTCCGCAAGCGCAAGGCGCAGGCGCGTGGCGAGGCGGTCGAGGCTTCGCCAGCCGACGGCAAGGAAGGCTAGAGCGGCGCGGTTGCGCCCTCGAGCCAGGCCAGCGCATCCCCGTCCAGCTGCGGGCCGACGATCTCTCGCACCTCGCCATGATAGGCGTCGAGCCAGGCGCGCTCGTCCGCGGTCAGCATCTCGGCCGCGATGAGATCCCGCGCGATCGGCGCAAAGGTGAGCGTCTCGAACCCCAGCACCGGCTTCTCGCCCGCAATGTCCGGCCGCTCGACGACCAGCACCAGATTCTCGATCCGGATGCCGTAGGCGCCCGTCTTGTAATAGCCGGGCTCGTTGGAGAGGATCATCCCGGCCTTCAAGGGCTCGTCGCCGCCCGACTGGCTCGATCCCACCGGCGAGATGCGCTGCGGTCCCTCGTGGACGGCGAGGAAGGAGCCGACGCCGTGGCCGGTGCCATGGGCGTAATCGAGGCCCGCCTCCCACAGATATTGGCGGGCGAAGCTGTCGAGCTGGCTGCCGCGCGTGCCGGCCGGGAACAGCGCCCGGGCGATGGCGATATGGCCCTTGAGCACCCGCGTGAAGCGGTCGCGCATCTCGTCGGTCGGCGTTCCGATCGCGACCGTGCGGGTGATGTCGGTGGTGCCGTCCGGATACTGGCCGCCCGAATCGACGAGATAGAGCGAATCCATCTCGAGCGGCCGGTTGGTCTCCTCACTCGCGCGATAATGGACGATCGCGCCGTTGGGCCCGGCGCCGGAAATGGTGTCGAAGCTGGTGTCGCGGAGGTCTCCAGCTTCCTGACGAAACTGGAGCAGCCGGTCGGATGCCTTGAGCTCGTCCAGCCCGCCTTTCGGCGCCTCGACCGAGAGCCAATGGAGGAACCGGCTGACCGCGGCGCCGTCGCGGGCCTGGGCGGCGCGGTGGCCCGAAATCTCCGCCGCGTTCTTGATCGCCTTGGGAAGGACCGCCGGATCGCGCTTCTCGACGATCTTGGCGCCAGCGTCAGACAACGCCTCGAAGATCGCCGCCACCGCCCGCTCCGGATCGGCGACCACGCGCTTGCCGGCGAGGCCGCGCAAATGGGGCTCGAACGCGTCGCGGTCGTGGATCCGGACGCCGTTGCCGAGATGCTGGCGGACGTCGTCGCCGATCTTCTCCGGCGCCACGAACAGGTCGGCGGTCCCGTCCTCATGGACCAAAGCGAAGGAGAGGGCGACCGGCGTATGCTCAACATCGGCGCCGCGCACGTTGAAGGTCCAGGCGATCGAATCGAGCGCGGAGAGCACCGCCGAATCCGCCTTCTGCTCCCTCAGCCAGTCCGCCATCTCCTGCCGCTTCGCGGGCGAGGACTTGCCGGCATAGTCGTCCGGATGGACGATCAGCCGCGCCTTGGACGGCTCCGGCTTGTCGGCCCAGACCGCGTCGATCGGGTTGCGGCGGACGGCGACCAGCTCGGCGCCGCGCTCGGCGAGCGCCGCAGAAGCCTTCTTCACCCAGTCCCTGGTGTGGAGCCACGGATCGTAGCCGATCCGGCCGCCGTTCGGCGCATGCTCCTTCAGCCAGTCGGCGACGCTGGTCTCGGGAATGGACAGGTACGACCAGTGGGCCCCGTCCACCTGCTCGCGCACCTGCAAGGTATAGCGCCCGTCGGTGAAGATCGCCGCTTGCTCGGGCAGCACCACGGCCGAACCAGCCGAGCCCTGGAAGCCGGTCAGCCAGGCGAGCCGCTGCGCATAGCTTCCGACATATTCGGACATATGCTCGTCGGTGAGCGGAACGACGAAGCCGTCGAGCCGGTCCTCCCTGAGCTGCTCCCGGAGCGCCTTCAGGCGGTCTTCGTAGGTCGACATGGATATTTCCTCGGCGCGTTCTATTTGGAACTCAGATAGTCCGTCCGCCTTTCCCAAGAAAGAGAGCATGACCGACCTGCCCCCGCCCCCCGTCGCAGCGACCCGTCCGCACAGCTTCACCCATCATGGCGTCACGATCGAGGATCCCTGGGCCTGGCTTCGCGATCCCGGCTATCCGGACGTCAAGGACGAGGAAGTGCTCGCCTATCTCAAGGCCGAGAACGCCTATTTCGAAGCGGCGATGGCGCCCCATGCCGGCCTGGTCGAGAAGCTGTTCGAGGAGATGAAGGGGCGGATCAAGGAGGACGACCGCTCGGTGCCGGTGAAGGACGGCGACTTTCTCTATTGGTGGGCGTTCGAGGCCGGCGCGCAATATCGCCAATGGTGGCGGCGGCCCGTCCGCGGCGGTGCCGACCAGCTGATCTTCGACGAGCCGGCCGAGGCCGCGGGCAAGGATTATT
>JAEWCW010000141.1 GCA_023390415.1 Pseudomonadota bacterium
CCGTGATCACGCCTTCCTTGCCGACCTTCTCCATCGCCTCGGCGATCTTCTCGCCGACGACGGTGTCGCCGTTGGCCGAGATGATTCCGACCTGGGCGATCTCGTTGGAGTTGGCGACCTCCTTGGAGCGGCTCTTGAGGTTATCGACGATCTTGCCGACCGCGATGTCGATGCCGCGCTTCAGGTCCATCGGGTTCATGCCGGCCGCGACCGACTTCATGCCCTCGCGGACGATCGACTGGGCGAGCACGGTGGCGGTGGTGGTGCCGTCGCCGGCGAGGTCGTTGGTCTTGGACGCAACCTCGCGCAGCATCTGCGCGCCCATATTCTCGAACTTGTCCTTGAGCTCGATCTCCTTGGCGACGGTGACGCCGTCCTTGGTGATGCGCGGCGCGCCGAAGCTCTTGTCGATGACGACGTTGCGGCCCTTGGGGCCGAGGGTGACCTTCACCGCGTCGGCGAGGATGTCGACGCCGCGCAGGATGCGCTCACGGGCGTCACGCGAAAAGCGAACGTCTTTCGCTGCCATGTTCTGTGTTCCTCTCTAGAAATTGAAAACGGGAAACCGGTTCAGGCGGCGCCGCCGGTGATGCCGAGGATGTCGCTCTCCTTCATGATCAGGAGATCCTCGCCGTCGAGGCGCACCTCGGTGCCGGACCACTTGCCGAACAGGATGCGGTCGCCGACCTTGACGTCGAGCGGGACCAGCTTGCCGGATTCGTCGCGGGTGCCGGTGCCGACGGCGATCACTTCGCCTTCCTGCGGCTTTTCCTTGGCGGTGTCGGGGATGATGATCCCGCCGGCCGTCTTCTCTTCGGCCTCGACGCGGCGCACGAGCACGCGGTCATGCAGTGGACGGAAGGTCATAGGCTTTCCCTCTTTTCGAGCCGGCGGCTTGCCCCCCTCAGGTGCGCGCCGCGGCATGGGTTGAAACTTGCTAGCACTCACGTCCGGTGAGTGCCAATGCACTCCATCTAGGCGCTGTTCATCCGCGGTCAAGGGCTTGGGCTGGGCGAATTTTCGCGTGCAGCGGGCGGCGGCCGAGTCGCCATTTACAGGGCTTCGGGGCTGGGATAGCCCGGGCGAGGACGCACGAAGGGAAAGAGGCATGGCGGGCAAGGTTTGGCGGCTGCTGGTCGGGATCAAGGACGGGCTCGTCCTCATCCTGATGCTGCTCTTCTTCGGCGGCCTCTACGCCGCGCTCTCGGCCAGCCCGCATCGGGACAGCGCCCCGGACGGCGCGCTCGTCCTCGATCTCACCGGAGCGATCGTCGAGCAGACCAGCGAAGCCTCGGCCGCGGCCTTGATCGCCGGCGACGTCGCGCGCGAACATCGCGCCCGCGACCTCATCCACGCGCTCGACCGCGCCGCCGAAGACGACCGGATCAAGGCCGTCGTCCTCGATCTCGACCTGCTCGTCGGCGGCGGCCAGGCGACCGTCGCCAATGTCGGCGACGCGCTCGATCGCGTGCGCCGCGCCAACAAGCCGGTGCTCGCCTTCGCCACCGGCTATAGCGACGACAGCTATGCGCTCGCCGCCCATGCCAGCGAAATCTGGCTGGATCCGCTGGGCGCGGTCGTCGTCCAGGGCCGCGGCGGCTCCAATCTCTATTATGCGGGGCTGCTCGAGCGGCTCGGGATCACCGCCAACGTCTACCGGGTCGGCACCTACAAGTCGGCGGTCGAGCCCTATACGCGGAGCGACATGTCGCCCGAGGCGCGCGAGGCCACGCAGGGCGTCGCCAATGCGCTCTGGCAGGAGTGGATCCGCGACGTCAGCGCGGCGCGGCCGCGCGCCCAGATCGCCGCTTATGCAGGCGCCACCCCGGATCGTGTCGCCGCCGCCAACGGCGATGCCGCCCAAGCGGCGCAGCAGGCCGGCCTCGTCGACCGGATCGGCGACCGCACCGCCTTCGGCCGTCGGGTCGCCGAGATCGTCGGCGCCGGCCGCGACGAGCGCGTGCCGGGAAGCTATCGCGCAGTCACCCTCGCCGCCTGGCTCGACGACAATCCCCCCTCGCAGCAGCGCGGGCGGATCGGTGTCGTCACCGTCAACGGCGAGATCACCGACATGGGCGACGGCGGCGGGAGCGCCGGCAAGGTCGCCGAGGATATCGAGCGGGGCCTCCGCGACCATGATCTCGCGGCGCTCGTCGTCCGGGTCGATTCGCCGGGCGGATCGGTGACCGGCTCCGAGCGCATCCGCCGCGCCATGCTTGCAGCGCGCGAGCGGCGGATCCCGGTCATCGTCTCGTTCGGCTCGGTCGCGGCGAGCGGGGGCTACTGGATCGCGACTGCGGGCGACCAGATCTTCGCCGAGCCCTCCACCATCACCGGCTCGATCGGCGTGTTCGGGATCCTGCCGAGCTTCCAGGGGACGCTTGAGCGGATCGGCATCGGCGCCGACGGAGTCCGCACCACGCCGCTTTCCGGCGAGCCGGACCTGCTCCGCGGCCCCTCGCCCGAGGTCAACCGCCTGCTCCAGATGGGCGTCGAGAACACCTATCGCCGCTTCATCGGAATCGTCAGCCAGGCCCGGCGGCTTCCGCCGCAGCGTGTGAACGAGATCGGCCAGGGCCGGATCTGGGACGGCGGCACCGCCCGCCAGCTCGGCCTCGTCGACCGCTTCGGCTCCCTCCAGGACGCGATCGCCGAGGCCGGCCGCCGCGCGCAGGTCGATCCGGCCGAGGTCGGCGTGGTCTGGCTGGAGCGCGAGCCCGGCTTCTGGGAGCGCATGCTCGCCGGAATGGCCGGCACCGACGAAGCGCGCGCCCGCGATGCCTACAGCCGTCTCGCCGAGCGCCCCGACGCGCTCGTTGCGCGGGCGCTGGGCGACGCCCGGTCCCTGCTCCGCGGCCCCGCCATCCAGGCCCGCTGCCTCGAATGCGCCCCGGCGCTGCCGCCGGTCACCCTGACCCGCAGGGAAAGCGACTCGATCCTGGCGCGGCTGCTCGCCTTCGTCGGCCTCTAGTCGCCCGCGCGAAGGACCGCCGCCCAGTCGAGGGGGCCGGTCCTGAAGCGCTGGGCGAGGCGCTCCATCGAGACCCGGTTGCCCTCGCGGAAGAAGCCGAGCAGGCGACGTCCGGCGTCGCTGTCGGCATAGCCGGCGCCGGTGAGCCGCACGCGGGTGCGATCCGCGCCGACCGGCTCGAGCTCGAAGACGCTGGTGACGGCCGCATAGGTCTCGAAGTCCGGAAAGCCCTGCGGCGCGCGGATCGTCCGGAAGACGAGCAGCCGCTCCGGAACGGCAGCGACGATACGCTGGCGGATCGTCGAGGGGTCGCCGGGCCGCGCGGTCGGCGTGTAGCTGGTCTCGATCACGTCCGCTTCCGGAGTCCAGGAGACCGGCACCGCCCAGCTCCGCCAGCCCTCGGCGGTCGAGATCGCCCGCCAGACCTCCGCGACCGGCGCCTCGACCACCGCCTCGTGGACCAGGTCGCTCTTGCCGTCGGCGCGCGGCCGCACCGAGATCGAGACGGCCGGGGCGGCCGCGTAGCGCACCGTGCGGTTCATGCTCGGCGCCTGGGGCGAAGCCATCACCGCCTCATAGGCCTCGCCGTCGCGGCGCCAGTGGGTGGAGATGGTGATCCGCCGGCCCTGCGGGTCGGTATAGGTCTCGTCGCCGAAGTCCAGCCGCCCGCCCTCGCCCGGCCGCATGGTGCCCCGGCTGACCCCACCCGAAGAGTTCCAATAGGTATAGGTGACGACGTTGGCGGTGCCGTCCCAGCTGTAGAGCGTCTCGCCGCGATAGGGGCGCCCGCCGCCGGTCACCTCGTGGACGTCGCGGACATGCTGGCCGCCATAGGCGCTCTCGAAGCAGTGGCGGTCGGTCTCGCCATTCTCGAACCGCCCCTCCCAGCAGCGTCCGATCAGGAAGGCGAGCGGCTCGAGGCCCCGGCGCAAGGCGGGAGGCTGGTCGGCGGCGGCGGCCAAAGCGGCGATCAGGGTCAGCATTAGGCCTTCTCCATCACGAGAGAATCGATGTGGCGGCGAAGCTGGGCGACGGCGCGGTCGAAATAGCCGACGTCGCGATAGGTGCGGGCCTGCATCACCGCCCCTTCCATGACGGTGAGGACGAACTGGGCGACCGCTTCGGCGTCGTCCACGGCAGCTTCCTCGAGCCAGCCCCGAACCGCTGCGGTCCAGGCGGCGAAATTCTCCGCCATGCGCTCGCGCACCGCCGGATCGGGCTCGTGGATTTCCAGGGCGAGGCTGCCGATCGGGCAGCCATAGGTGCAGTCGGTCTGGACGATCAGCTCGCGATATTTGGCGAGAAGCGCGAAGACCCGCTCCACCGGATCGGCGATGGCGCCGCATGCCGGCTCCAGCAGCATCGGCCAGATACCGTCGCGATAGGTTTCGAGCACGGCGAGAAGCAGATCCTGCTTGCCGGGGAAATAATGATAGAGGCTGCCGCTGTTGACCTGGGCGCGGGAGAGGATGTCGGCGATGGAGGTCGAGCCGTAGCCCTTCTCCCAGAACAGCTCCATCGCCGCGCCGACGATCCGCTCGCGAGTCTCGCCTCTCCGCATGCGACGAGTGTTGATTGAACGTTCAATCAAGTCAAGAGCGATATTCCGGAAGCCGCAGCCCCTTGGCGATGGCGGCGCCCCTGAGCGCGAAGCCGAGCAAAGCCGCGAACGGTCCGGCGATCGCACCGGGCACGCCGACCAGAAGCAGCCCAACCGTCAGCGCCGCCGACAGCGCCGCCGCGGTCACGTACAGCTCCGGCCGCATCAGGATCGAGGGCTCGCCGGCGAGCACGTCGCGGATGATTCCGCCGAGGCAGGCCGTGAGCACGCCCATGCCGATCGCGGGGATCGGGGCGACGCCATAGGCGAGGCCCTTGGCCGCGCCGAAGCTCGCATAAGCGGCGAGTCCGACCGCATCGAGCCACAGCAGGGCCCGCTCCGAGAGCCACCGCCGCGGCGCGAACCAGGCGGCGAGGCCTGCGGCGATGCAGATGAGCAGGATCGCATTCTCGCGAATCCAGAAGACCGGCGCGCCGATCAGCAGGTCGCGCACCGTGCCCCCGCCGACACCGGTGATCGCGGCAAAGAAGATGAAGGTGACGAGCGTCTGGCGCTTCTCCGCCGCGGCGAGCGCGCCCGAAAGCGCGAACACCGCGACCCCGGCGAGGTCGAGCGCATCGAGCGCCGGCCCGACGGCTTCCGGGAGGACGGTCGCCGTGTTGGACATCGCCGCCCCCCTTTCCCGCTCAGATGTGGATCGGAAGCCCCGTCACCGCCATCGCCGCTTCCTTGACCGCCTCCGAATGGGTCGGGTGCGCGTGGCAGGTATAGGCGATGTCCTCGGATGTAGCGCCGAACTCCATCGCCTGCGCGGCCTGGGCGATCATCGTTCCGGCGACCGAGGCGACGATGTGTACGCCCAGAACCCGGTCGGACCGCGCGTCGGCGATCACCTTCACGAAGCCGTCCGTGTCGCGGTTGGTCTTGGCGCGGCTGTTCGCCATCATCGGGAACTTGCCGACCTTGATCTCGACTCCCGCTTCCTTGAGCTCCTCCTCGGTTTTGCCGACCGAGGCGATCTCCGGATGAGTATAGACGACCGCCGGGATGACCTCGTGGTTCACGATGCCGACCTGGCCGGCGAGGATTTCCGCGACCGCGACGCCCTCGTCCTCGGCCTTGTGGGCGAGCATCGGGCCCGGGGTCACGTCGCCGATCGCGTAGATTCCGGGGACGGAGGTGCGGAAATCGTGGTCGACCTCGATCTGGCCGCGCTTGTTGGCGGTGAGACCCGCCGCGTCGAGGCCGAGCCCCTCGGTGTTCGGGCGGCGGCCGATCGCGACCAGCACGACGTCGGCAGCGATCGTCTCGGCCGCGCCGCCGTTTGCCGGCTCGACGGTGAGGGAGACGCCGTCGCCCGTCTTCTCGGCGCCGGTCACCTTGGTCGAGGTGCGGATGTCGAAGCCCTGCTTCTTGAAGATCTTGGCCGCTTCCTTGCGGACCTCGCCGTCCATTCCGGGCAGGATCTGGTCGAGGAACTCGACCACGGTGACCTTCGCCCCGAGCCGCCGCCAAACCGAGCCGAGCTCCAGCCCGATGACGCCGCCGCCGATCACGACGAGATGGCCCGGCACCTTGGCCAGCTCGAGCGCGCCGGTCGAATCGACGATCCTTTCCTGGTCGATCTCGACGCCCGGAAGCGGCGTGACCGACGAGCCGGTGGCGATGACGAAATTCTTGGCCGTGTAGGCGGTCCCGGCGACGTCGAGCGTCTTGGCGTCGGTGAACCGGCCCTGGCCCTTCAGCCAGGTCACCTTGTTCTTCTTGAACAGGAATTCGATGCCCTTGGTGAGGCCCGAGACCGCTTCCTTGCGGCCGCCGTGCATCGCCTCGAGGTCGACCTCGACCGAGCCGACCTTCACGCCCCACTTGGCGAGCGTTCCATGTGCCGCGTCTTCGAACAACTCGGAAGCGTGGAGCAAGGCCTTCGACGGAATGCAGCCGACGTTGAGGCAGGTCCCGCCCAAGGTCTCGCGGCTCTCGACGCCGATCATCAACCCGCCGCAATCGGCCGTGCTCGGCATGCACCGGCTCGAGGAGCGGCCGGTGGTGCGGAACGGCGAGATCGTCGCGCGCCCGATGATGTACCTCGCGCTCTCCTACGACCAC
>JAEWCW010000142.1 GCA_023390415.1 Pseudomonadota bacterium
GTCGACGGCCGCCCCTCGCCCAACCCGAACGTGCTCCGCGACATCCAGGGCTCGGAGATCGCCCGCATCGAGGTGGTGTCGAACCCCAGCGCGCAATTCTCCGCCTCCGGGACCGGCGGCGTGATCAACATCATCACCCGCCGCAATGCGCTGGACGGCCTGCGCGGCTCGGTGACCGCGGGCGTCAGCCGTTACGGCGGCTACGAGCTGCGCGCCGCGCCGAGCTGGACCAGCGGCCCGCTCACGGTGTCGGGCAATCTCGGCTTCACCCGCCAGGGCAGCGAGACGGAATCTGAGCGCGAGCGGATCACGCTCGATCCGGCGAGCCCGGCGCCCGACACGCTGGAGACGGTCGAAACCCGCAACCGGTTCGAATTCGCCAATGCCAACGGCCAGATCAGCTATAGGGTGACGCCGAAGAAGACGATCACCTTCCAGGGCGGCGCGATCACCGCCGACGGCCGCTCGCGGAACGAGTCCGAGCTCGTCATCGAGGGCGTTGCCGGCGCCCCGCTCGCCCAGAGCACCGTCACCGATTTCGACTACAACGCCTACACCGCCTCGCTCGAATATCGCGCCGAGGGCAGCCGGCCGGGCCAGTCGCTGGTCGCCTCGATCCAGCAATTCCGGTTCGATCCGACGAACACCCTCACCACCGATTTCGGCGCCGGAAGCTTCAGCTTCCGCTCCGACGCCTTCTCCCGCGCCCGGATCGCCAAGCTCGACATCGTCCGCCCGCTCGAGCGCGGCCGGCGGCTCCTCGCCGGCGGCTCGGTCAACCAGACCCGCGATTTCGCCCGGATCGAGCAGGGCGGAGACCTGCCGCTCGGCGGCAATCCCTTCCCGCCCGCGTCGGTCATCGACGGGACCAGCCTCGAAGGCGCCGCTTATGCGAGCTACCAGTTCCCGATGCTCGGCGGCACCTTGCTCGCCGGCCTCCGGGTCGAGGGCCGCGATTATGGCTTTGCCGATCCCGCGCTCGGCGAGGGGCCGAGCGAGGTCCATTTCTTCCCCAGCCTGCACCTCGAACGCCGGCTCTCGCCCTGGCTGATGGGCAATCTCAGCTACTCGCGGCGCATCTCCTGGCCGGCGGTCCAGCAGCTCAGCCCGGCGCTGCGCTTCCAGGATTCGACCACCGCCTTCAGCGGCAATCCTGATCTCGAGCCCGAGCTCACCGACTCGTTCGAGGCCCGGCTCCGCGCCGAGGTCGAGCGCCAGACGGTCTCGCTGACCATGTTCGCGCGGCTCACCGACAATCTCTTCTCGACCCTCGGCACGCTCACCGACGACGGCCTGTTCGTGACCCAGCCGGTCAATGTCGGCGACCGCACCGATCTTGGCGCAAGCCTCGCCGTGCAGGGCCCGCTCGCCGAGGGCCTCACCTATACCCTCAACGCCAATCTCATCGATCGCCGGGTCGAGCGCGAGTCATTCGGCATCCTCAGCGTCCAGCGCAGCACCAATTATTCCGGCAACGCCCAGCTCGACTATCGCGACGGGACCGACGGCCGGAAGGGCGCCGACCGGGTGACCCTCACCGGCACCTTCTCCGGCCCGTATGATGACGGCCTGGTGCGCCGCTCCTCCTTCTTCCGAGCCAGCGCCTCCTGGTCGCATGCGATCACCGATCGAATCTCGGGCGTGCTCACCCTCGACGACATTTTCGGCCCCACCGAATTCCGCAACCGCACCGTCTCGGACACTGCGCTCACGCGCACCACCAACTGGTCAGACGGCCCGCGCGTGAAGCTCTCCCTCACCTACAGCCTCGGCCGCCCCGGCCAGCCCGAGCCGCGCACACCGGCGACTCCCACGGTGCCAATCCCGGGCGGCCAGTGAGCGCCGGCACGGCGAACCGCGCTTCGATCTCCTAGGACGGCCGCATGGGAAGGCTTCTCGCATCGGCGCTGATTGCCTGCGCGGCTGGCTGCTCGGGCGATGTCGCGTCGTCCGAGTCCAATCGGCAGGAGCCCGCATCGCAGGCCTCTCAGCGTTGGTCCTCCTATTGCGAGCTCCCGTTACACGTCACGATCCTCCATCCCGACGGCACCTATGAGGAAGAAGGCGGCCGCGGGCGGTGGTTCGTGCGCGACAATGTTCTGCACATCGAGGTCGTCGAACAGCCGACCGTGTTGTTCCTGAGCGGGCTGCCGGAGCTCATGGCGTTGGACGAGGACGGGCGCCTTCCGTTCGTCGGTCCGGAGGAGGTCGAAGCGGACTTGGGCGGCCGCAAGAACCGCTTCCGCCGCTGCGCCTGACGCGGCCGCCGTCCTTCCGATAGAGCCCCTCAGGCGGCAGCGCGGGCCATCTTGAGCAGGGCTGCGATTTCGTCGGCCGGCGCCGCCCTGCCGAACAGATAGCCTTGGCCGAGCGTGCAGCCTCTCGCGGCGAGTGCCGCGCGCTGCTCTTCGCTCTCCACGCCTTCTGCGACCACGGTCATCGAGAGGCTCCGTCCGAGATCGATCACCGCCGAGACGATGGCGCCGATCTCGGGCTCGTCGATCATCCTCTGGACGAAGGAGCGATCGATCTTCACCACGTCCACCGGGAAGTCGCGAAGGTGCGAGAGCGACGAATAGCCGGTGCCGAAATCGTCGAGCGCGATGAGCACCCCGGCCTTGTTGAGGGTCTCGAGGGCGCGTCCGACATAATCGGACGCGCGGTCCAGGAAGACGTGCTCGGTCACCTCGATCTCGATGCAGGAAGGCGAGATTCCGGCCCGGTCGAGATTGCCCAGCAGCCTCTCCGCATAATCGTCCCTCATGAACTCGGCGGGGGCGGCGTTGATCGAGACCCGGCCGACGTCGAGACCGGCCTCGGACCAGCCGCGTATGTCCCGCATCACCTTCACCTGCATGAGCTCGCCGATCCTCGACGCGAGCTCATAATCCTTGAAGGCTTCGGCGATCGTATCCGGCTGCTGAACGCCGTAGCGCGGGTGATTCCAGCGGAGCAGGGCCTCGAAGCCGAGCGCCCGGCCCGACGCCAGCTCGACTTTCGGCTGATAGTGCGGAAGCACCGACCGTTCCGATAGGGCGAAGCGGGCGAGACGGAGCTGCGAGGCGATGTTCTGCGCCTGCTCGCGCATGTGGTTGTGGAACATCTTGGTGCCGCCGCGCCCGGACTGCTTGAGCGCGTAGAGGGCGGTGTCGGCGTTGTTGAAGAGTTCCTGCGCGGTTGCGGCATCGCGCGGGAAGAGGGCGCCGCCGATGCTTGCGCTGGTGCTGACCGCGCGGCCGTCGATCCGGATCGGAACGCCGGCGCGGGAGAGGATCGACTTTCCCGCCCGCACAAGGTCTTCGGCGTCGGTGACCCCTTCGAGGATGACGGCGAACTCGTCGCCGCCGAGCCGGGCGATGAAATCGGTCGAGCGCACCGTCGACTTGAGCCGCTGCCCGAAGGTGGAGAGCAAGATGTCGCCTGCGGCATGGCCGAGCGTGTCGTTGACGTGCTTGAAGTGGTCGAGGTCCATCAGCAGCAGGCCGAGCATGCCGCCCGATTCCATCGCGCGGATCGTCGCGGCCTGGAGGTGCGCCTGGAAGGTTCGGCGATTGGGCAGCGTCGTGAGCGCGTCATGCTCGCTCGCCCAGCGCAGCTCCTCGGCCGTCTCGCGGCTCCGGGTGATGTCGCGGGAGATGGCGAGGAGCCGGCAGACCTTCCCATCCTCGTCGCGCATCGGGCTGACCACGACGTCCCACCATTTCGGCGTGCCCTTTGCGGTCGGGCAGTAGCCGGTGAAGCGCGCGACATTGCCGCCGAGCGCCTGCGCAAGGGCCGAGGCGATGGTCGTGCCGGACTCGCTCGGCCAGATCGACTCCCAGGCCTTGCCGGTGACCTGCTCGGCCGTTTCGAGCTCCATCGCGCAGAGGCCGGGCTCGTTGACCAGCACGATCGTCCCGTCCAGGCCGACGATCTTGATGCAGTCCGCGCTCGCCTGGAGGACGCTCCGGTAGAGCAGCTCGCTCTCGCGCAGGGCGAGCTCGGCCTGCTTGCGCTGGGTGATGTCGCGCGAGACGCCGATGATCCCGACCGGCTCGCCGCCCTGGATCCACGGCACCTTCACCGTCTCGAACAGCCGCCGCTCGCCGTGAAAAGGGATGACCTCCTCAACCTCGCGCGGCTCGCGCGTGCGCATCACTTCGGCGTCCAGAGACTCGTAACCCTCGACGAGATCTTCGTCGAACCGGTCCTCGGTCCGGAGACCGGTCAAAACCCCGCAGCCCTCGTCCAGCGCGCGGTTGGTCAGGACGAAGCGGCCGTCGGCCGCCTTGACGAAGATCAGGTCCGAGACGCTGTCGACGACGCTCTGGAGGAGCGCCTTGTGCCGTTCGGCCTCCTCCTCGGCGAGCTTGTGCGCCGTGATGTCCTCGGCGACGACGATGCTTCCCGTGATATTGCCGGGCTCTCCGACGAACGAGACCTGCGTCGCGCACCAGACGATGGTCCCGTCCGGCCGCAAATAGCGCTTCTCCAGCTGGAAGGGCTCGGCGCGCGAGCGGCTGTCGTTCCAGAGCGCCTGGTTGCGCGGCAGGTCGTCGGGATGGACATATTCGGTGAAGCTGATCCTCTTGAGCTCCTCCTCGGTGCGGCCGAGGATCTCGCAAAAGCGCTGGTTCGCGATCAGCAGCTGGCCATCGGGGTCGAGATGCATGATTCCGACCATCGCCTGGCCGAGGATCGTGGCGAGCTGCCGCTCCCGCTCCTGGAGCGCCGCCGCCGCGCGCCGGCGTTCGCTATTGTCCTGCATTGCGCCGACCATCCGCACCGGCCGCCCGTGCGCGTCGCGCATGACGAAGCCGCGGTCGTAGATGTCGGCATAGCTGCCGTCGGCGCGGCGGAAGCGATATTCGGCCTCGAACCGCTCGCCCGAGTCGATCGCGTGCTGGACCTTGTCGAGGGTTTGCGCGCGGTCGTCCGGGTGGACCTGGGCTTCCCACCACCCGATCGGCGTGACCCTGTCGCCGGTGCCCGCCTCGTCGTACCAGTCGCGGTCGAGCGACTCGTTCCACGTCACCACGTCGGTGGCGAAGTCCCAGTCCCAGACAAGGTCCTTGGTCGCTCGCCCGACCAGGCGATATCGCTCGGCGATCTCCTCGAGACCGAGATTCGCTTTCCTGCTTCCCACCCGGTGCCCCTGTTTAGAGTCACCCCCCAAGGATCCCGCTGTCGGGCAGCCCGCGTAAAATTTGCGTAAATGTCGGAGACGATGTCGAAAAATCGCGCGCGCGCGCTCGCCTGCAGCTTCGGCCGCACCGCCCTCAGAGCGCCGCCACCCGCGGCGCTGCGCGCCGCCGCAGAATCAGCTCGGTGAGCGCCCAGACGAGCGCGTCGGCGCGGTCCGAGGAGCGTCCCGGCCCCTCATAGCCGCCGCCCGCGATCATCCCGCACAATTGGTCCTCGAGCGCCGGGAAGCGCCCGGCGAACCGCGCCTGCCCGCTCTCGAACAGGGCTGCGACCGGCTCGGCCCGCGCGCTCTTGCCGCGCGACGCGTGGACGAGCCTGACCGGCAGCGACAGGCTCGCCCCCTTCAGCACCTCGCCGACCATCTCGCCGCCATTGTTCGCTTCCGCGACCACCCGGTCCGCGCCCCACAGGTCCGCAGCCCCGGCCACCTTCGCCGCCCAGCTTTTGGGCGACAGGCCGGCGCCGCTGTGATCGGCCAGCACATAGCCGCGCCCGTCCGCGCCGCGCCCGCACACGACGATGCCGCATTCGTCGCCCACTGCACTCGCCGGCGGGTCCACGCCGATCACCACCCGAACCAGCGGCGTCCCTTCTAGGGCGGAGTCGGCGTGCGGCTCGCATGCCGCCGCCCGGCACCCCTCGATCAGCGCCCGGGTCCACAGCGCCCCTTCCGCCTCGCCGATCAGCTCGCCGTCCAGCTCCTGCCGGCCGAGCCGAGTCCCGCCGTAGATGCGCTTCATCGCCGCGCGGAAGTCCTCGGGAAGGTGCGGATTGTCCGCGGTCCGGCCGCCGGTCACCAACGTCCCGTCGTCACCGACGATCGCGGTCAGCGCCGCCACCTGCTTCGGGGTCGTCGTCACCACGGTGCGCGGCCGCGTGCCGAGCCTCAGCCCCATCGCCAGATTGTCCCAGGCCTCCTGCGGCCGCCGCCATTTGGCGAGCTCGTCGCACCAGGCGAAATGATGCTCCGGCCCGCGCAGCTTCGCCGGCCGCGCGCCCGAATAAGCGAAGGCGCGCGATCCGTTCGGCCAGGCGAGCTCGCCGATCGACGGCGACCATTTCGGCCTCTCGTCCTCGCGCGCGACCGCGATCAGCCCGCTCCTGCCGCGGATCATGATCCCGATCGTCTCCTCGATCGTTGCGCCGACCAAAGCGATCCGCGCCCCCGGCACTTCGCGCGCCCGCGCCGAGATCCACTCGGCCCCGGCCCTGGTCTTGCCGAAGCCGCGCCCGGCCATGATCAGCCACACCCGCCAGTCGTCGCTCGTCGGAACCTGGCCGCGATGCGCCCAGATCGGCCAATGCTCCTCCAGCGCCCGCCGCTCCCGCGGCTTCAGCGCCGCCAGCGTCTGCACGAGCGCAGCCTCCCCCAACTGCCGCTCCGCCGCCAGCAGCCACCGCAGCAGCTCAGCTCCGTCCATGTCGCCTCCGAACCCCATAATCCCCTCTCCCCTGGGGGAGAGGGTTGCGCAGCCTTAGCGAGCCCCTTGGCGAGCTTAGGCGGAGCTGGGAGAGGGGGTTGGCGGTCGAGAGAGCGCCCGGCTCGGCATCGAGCCGATCCGGCCGCTGACCCCTCTCCCTACCCTCTCCCCCCAAGGGGAGAGGGAGCGCGCGAGACGCCCAGTGTCGCCCCCCTACTCCCCCGCCACCCCCATTGCCTTCAGCCGCTTGACCAGCTTCGCCGCCACCTCGTCGAACGGCGCCCGCTGCGGCGCGCCGCCTCCGGGCACCCGCCCGTCGGGAAGGCGCGCACGCAGCCGCATCAGCTCCAGCCCCTTCACCCAGTCGATCTCCTCGACCGTCTCGGGCCCCGCATCGGCCAGATCGCCGCGGACCTCCGGCGCCGCACTTCCGCTCGTCGCCCGCAGCAGCAACGCCGCCTCCAGCCGCGCATAGCCCTGCTCCAGCGCCTGCACCCACGCCTCGCGAAACTCCGGATCGCGCATCCGGCAGCGATAGACGGCAGTGAACGAGATCCCCACCGCCGCCGCCGAGGCGGTGACGTTGCAGGTCGCCGCCAGATGCTCGAGAAACGCCTCCCGCCGCGCCTTCCCGAACTTCACCCGCCGATCGACCCCGCGCGGCTTCACCAACCGCCGGTTCTTCCCGGGCACGATCCAGTCGGAGTCGGAATCGCTCATCTCCGGCCTCTCCCGCGCAAAGAAAAAGGGCCGGCGAGCGCCGACCCGTCCGGTCCTATCGAACTAGCGTTGCGCCTCATGCAGGCGGCCGCTTCGTTTCCGTCCACTTTCCGACTGCGAGGTCCTCCTGCGATGGCTCCTTCCGGAGACCCGAGCTTAGGCCTCCTGGCCTGGCGATGCAGCCGCGAGAGCCGTCGCCCTGCGCGAACGCGATCGCGTCTTCGAAACCAGCAGCGATCTTGTCGAATGCCTTGCGCATGTCTCTCACTCCTCGGCGTTTAATATTCGTGCCGAAGCCTCTCGGACATGCTCACGACGTCCAAAATGTCCGGAACGGTGTTCTTCACAAAAGCATTCTTAGGAGACTGGAATGATGCCCCGCGGGTGGAAAATTGTGAAAATGGCACGCGGCACGCTATTTGGAGACTGACGCTCGATGCATGGGGAGGCAAAGCGGTGGCGGCGGAGCATCGGTTCGGTGGCGTTTGGACTGAAATCAAGCTGGACGCGATCAGCGCCTACAGCGAATTCTTCACTGGGGCGATTGGGGGGAAGTTTGACCTATGGTACATCGATCCTTTCGCTGGCAGCGGATCTCGCTTTGCTGAGGAAGAGATCGGAGGGCTATTCGAAGGCCGGCCTATCTCAACGATAGAAAGGCAATATCCAGGAAGCGCCTCTCGGGCATTGAGCGTTGCACCGCCGTTCAATCACCTTCGGTTCGGGGACACCAAGAAGAGTCACATCAAGGCGCTGGAGGAGCTGGTTGCCCTTTATCCCGATCGGGACGCGAAGGTCATTCGAGAGGATGCGAACGCATATGTGCAGTTCATGTTTGGCCATCCCTTCTGGACCGATCCCAAAGGTAGGGGAAAAGGCTCGCGAGCGTTGGTTTTTCTGGACCCCTATGGGTTGGAAGTGAAATGGCGAACGCTTGAGGTGCTCGCTGCGTCCGAGAAAGCAGACGTTTGGTTTCTCGCTAACCTCAAGGCGGCGGTGCAGCAGCTGTCACGTGACCATCGAAAGCTGGACGCCGACAAACGACGGGCACTTGGCGAATATTTTGGCACTGACACCTGGGAAGCTGAATTTTATCGAGAGATTGAGGAGAGCGGCCTTTTGGGCATAATGGAAGCACGGAAGGAGCGAGACGCCACCAAGCATGATGTCGCAGCTTTTCATCGGAAGCAGTTGCGCAAGTTGTTTGGCTATGTCTCGGAGCCACTACCTCTCGCCGTAGGCGGGATGGACGATTACTTTTTGCTCTATTGCATGAGTAACAATAAGAGCCCGGCCGCGCGGGCGCTGATCAAGAAGGGCGCGGACTGGGTTATCCAGAGATATAAGCAGGCATCTCATCGAAGGTGCGCCCTCTGAAGAGCCGTCCGGATAATCGTTTGTTCCGACCGCCCCACTGCTTGAAGAAAAAGGCTGTACCCGAAGCTCGACAGAGTGACTCGATCTCCTCGACCCAGCTTTGCTCTATCGGGCGCGATTTGGGCCCCGACTCTCCCCCCACGATAGCCCAGTCGATGCCTCGGAGATCAGCAGCGCCAACGGATCCAATCAGCGGCTCGAACGAGATGAAGCGAATGAACGCAGGTGCCGAGCGCAGTTCCTCAATCCGATCCAATACCGCGCCATCTTCGACACTTGTGCCGATCCAGATATTCGGAGCCCGGTGAAAGCCCTGGCCGCTCAGAAGCTGCCGCATGCGGGCAGGTCGCTTCGTCAGCACTTGGTAAGTGTGCCGTGGCGTTTCCGTCATCACGGTCCATACGCGCGCGATGAACTCGTCGGGGACCGCTTCATGGAAGAGGTCAGACATAGAGTTCACAAACACTTTTCGAGGCGAACGCCAGCGATACGGCGCGACGAGCGCTTTCGCATCAAGATTCACCCGCCCGGTCCACACGGCGCGACCACCGCTCTTGCGTGTCAGGCCAGTGTACTTCGGAAGCCCCATCGCCTCGAGGCGCGCAGCCATGCGCATGGCATAGCAGTTCGTGCATCCTGCCGTCGCCATGGTGCAGCCGGCAACCGGGTTCCAGGTTGCGTCCGTCCATTCGATCTTCGAAAGCTGGGCCACAAATCACCCCGGAAGTGCCGGCGTAGAATCGTGGAAATCCAGCCGCTTAGCAAGCTCTAAGACCGAGTCGTTTTCAGTGACTTACGCCAAATGTAAGTCGGGCCGGTCTCGCCGCCCGGCTCGCGCTACCAGTTAGAGCTGCTACAATTCGTCGGCGCCGCTACTCCCGGCCCTACCCCCATCCTGCTCTTTTAGTACCACATCATCGTCACGCTGTCAAGCAAAATGTGCCAGATAGGTTAATCCGCCTCAACCAACTCCCCGAACAGCCAGTCCTGAAACAGCTTCACCGGCCGCCGCTTCAGCGCCGACCTGCGGCAGGCGAACCAGTAGCTGTAGGGGCTCTCGGCGGCGACGTCGAAGAGGCGCACGAGGCGCGGGTCCGCGGCGTAAGCGAGGTGGCTTTCGAGCATGAAGGCGACGCCCAGGCCCGATGCGGCCGCGTCGAGGATGAGCTGGCCGGCATCGTAGAAGTCGGCCGCCGCCGGCTCGAGCCCGGGCACGCCGGCGGCGCGGCACCAATGGTCGAAGGCGGCGCCGAGATCGCTGTGGAGGAGGACGTTCATGCGCGCGAGGTCGGCGGGCCGCTTCAGCGCGTCCGGCCCCTCGAGCAGCCGCCGCGCGCCGATCGCGATCACCCGGTTGCTCTCGATCCGCCGCGCATGGAGCGCGGGGTCGATGTCCGTCGTGATCACGATCGCGGCGTCGAGCCCGTCGTCGAGCCGGGCGAGCCGGTTCGGCGCGGTGTCGAGGTCGATGTGCAGCTCGGGATGGAGCGCGCGCAGCTTGGGCAGGTTGGGCATCAGCCGCTGCGCCGCGAAGAGCGACGGCACCGCGAGCCGCAGGCGAAGCTCGGCACCCGCCGCACGGTCCAGCGCCGTCCCGAGCGCGTCGATCGGCGGCCCGATCTCGGCGAGCAGCGCCTCCCCTTCCGCATTGAGCGCGAGCGCCTGGTGGCGGCGCTCGAACAGGGGCCGGCCGACCGAGCGCTCGAGCGCCTGGATCCGGCGGCTGAGCGCGGGCGAGGACAGAGACAAAGCCTCGGCCGCGGCCTTGACCGAGCCCAGCCGGGCGACCTGGACGAACGCCTCGAGGGCGGTCAGCGGCGGCAGCCTCTTCATCGCCCCACATGCCTTTCATTGTGCGCTGCACCACGTGCCGCCTGCGCAATCATCCCCGTTTTCAGGCGTGGAATGATTGCATAAACTGCATCTGTAGCGCAGCTCTTCGCAATTGCACAATGATCTTCGCAGGCGCAGAAAGATCGCGCCTTTCAGGCATCCTCTCCAAAACTTTCCGGGCCGGCAGACCCCCTCCGCCGGCCCTTTTTTTGTCCCCCGCACGCGCCTCGCAGGCGCAGGCCGACACCGTCATCCCAGCGAAGGCTGGGATCTCAGCGGGTGAAAAGCGCAAGCGCCGATGGAGCGCTCCCCTCACGCCGAGACTTTTCGTCCTGAGATGCCAGCCTGCGCTGGCATGACGGTCCTGGTTTGAAGGCCGCATGGTCCAAACCGTCATCCCAGCGCAGGCTGGGATCTCAGCGGGTGAAGAGCGCCGGCGCCAATGGAGCGCTCCCAAGGCCCGGTCCATATGCTACACCCCACCCATGGGGGGCTGGGTCTACATCGTCACCAACAAGCCGCACGGAATCCTCTACACCGGCGTCACCGCCCGCCTCCCCGAGCGCGCCTTCCAGCATCGCGGGAAGAGCGGCAGCAAGTTCGCTCGAAAATACAACGCCACCCGCCTGGTCTATGCCGAGGCGCATGAAACGATGCCCGACGCCATCGCCCGCGAGAAGACGGTGAAGGCGTGGCCAAGGCTCTGGAAGCTGCGCCTCATCCAGGAGCATAACCCCGACTGGCGCGACCTCTTCGAGGATCTCAACGGCTGACCGAGACCGTCATCCCAGCGCAGGCTGGGATCTCAGCGGGTGAAGGGCACAAGCGTGGATGGAGCGCTCCACATACGCCGGCGCCTTCTCGTCCTGAGATGCCAGCCTTCGCTGGCATGACGGCTTGGGACAACCAGCCCCGCCGCGCGTCCACCTCGCCAACCCCCAACGCCCGAACCCCAACCCCCGAACCCCAAACCCGAACCACCACCCCACCCCGCCGCCGCCTTTTTTCCGCCCCCCTCGGACCCTCCCGGCTGGACGCGCCGTTGTTCGTGCCTATCTCTCCCGAAACCCTCCGGAGGCATGATGGCGGACGAAGACAGGCAGCAGCCCCTGCGGCTGCAGGTGGCGACGATGCGGCCCGAGGATAGCGGGCGCGGCCTTGCCCGGCTTCCGCGCACGCTGATGACCGCCCTGGCGCTCAAGGACGGCGACGTCATCGAGCTGACCGGAAAGCGCGCCACCGCCGCCCGCGCCGTTGGCCCCTATCCCGAGGACGAGGGGCTCGACATCATCCGCCTCGACGGCCTCCAGCGCGCCAATGCCGAGATCGGATCGGGCGATTATGTCGAGGTCTCCAAGGCCGAATCCAAGCCCGCCCAGCGCGTCGTCTTCGCGCCCGCGCAGAAGAACCTTCGGCTCCAGGGCTCGGCGCAGGCGCTGAAGCGCAGCTTCGGCATGAAGCCGATCGTCGCCGGCGACATCGTCGCGACCACCGGCCAGCAGCAGGTCCAGCGCGGCGACATCCCGCCCGAGCTCCGCCAGATGCTGTCGGCCCCGGCCTATGCGCTCCAGGAGATCCGCCTGTCCGTCGTCTCGACCGTGCCCAAGGGCATCGTCCACATCGACGCCAACACCGAGGTCGAGCTCCTCCCCGAATATGCCGAGCCGCGCGACGCCCGCCGCGCCGACGTCACCTATGACGATCTCGGCGGTATGGGCGCGACCATCGACCAGCTCCGCGAGATGGTCGAGCTGCCCCTGCGCTATCCCGAAATCTTCGAGCGGCTCGGGGTCGATCCGCCCAAGGGCGTTCTCCTCCACGGCCCGCCCGGCACCGGCAAGACGCGGCTCGCGCGCGCCGTCGCCAACGAGAGCGACGCCCAGTTCTTCCACATTGCCGGGCCCGAGGTGATGGGCTCGGCTTATGGCGAATCCGAGCGCCGGCTGCGCGAGATCTTCGAGGAGGCGGCCAAGTCGGCGCCCTCGATCATCTTCATCGACGAGATTGATTCGATCGCGCCCAAGCGCGGGCAGGTCCAGGGCGAGACCGAGAAAAGGCTGGTCGCCCAGTTGCTCACCCTGCTCGACGGGCTGGAGCCGCGCGCGAACCTGATCGTGATCGCCGCGACCAACCGGCCCGAGGCGCTCGACGAGGCGCTTCGCCGCCCGGGCCGCTTCGACCGCGAGATCATCATCGGCGTTCCGGACGAGAATGGCCGGCGCGAGATTCTCGGGATCCACACGCGCGGCATGCCGCTCGGCGAGGGCGTCGACTTGAAGCAGCTGGCGCGGCAGACCTACGGCTTCGTCGGCGCCGATCTCGCCGCCTTGACCCGCGAGGCGGCGATCGAGGCGGTGCGGAGGATCATGCCCAGGATCAACCTCGAGGAAGGGACGATCCCGCCCGAGGTGCTCGACAGCCTCTCCGTGTCCCGCGAGGATTTCGAGGAGGCGCTGAAGCGCGTCCAGCCCTCCGCCATGCGCGAAGTCATGGTGCAAGCGCCGAATGTCGGCTGGGACGATATCGGCGGAGTCGACGAGGCGCGCGAGCGGCTTCGCGAGGGGATCGAGCTTCCGCTGAAGTTCCCGGACGCCTTCCGTAGGCTCGGGATCCGGCCGGCCAAGGGCTTCCTGCTCTATGGCCCACCCGGCACCGGCAAGACATTGCTCGCCAAGGCGACGGCGCGCGAGGCGGAGGCGAATTTCATCGCCACCAAGTCGTCCGACCTGCTCTCCAAATGGTATGGCGAGAGCGAGCAGCAGATCGCCCGCCTGTTCGCCCGCGCCCGCCAGGTGGCGCCGACCGTCATCTTCATCGACGAGCTCGACAGCCTCGTCCCCGCGCGGGGCGGCGGCCTCGGCGAGCCGCAGGTGACCGAGCGCGTCGTCAACACCATCCTCGCCGAGATGGACGGGCTCGAGGAATTGCAGTCGGTGGTCGTGATCGGCGCGACCAATCGGCCCAACCTGATCGACCCGGCCCTGTTACGGCCCGGCCGGTTCGACGAATTGATCTACGTCGCCGTGCCCGACGAGGCCGGCCGGCGCCACATCCTCGGGATCCACACTGAGGGCATGCCGCTGGCGACCGACGTCGATCTGGACAAGCTGGCGGCGCGCACCGAGCGCTTCACCGGCGCCGACCTGGAGGACCTCGTCCGCCGCGCCGGCCTGTTCGCGCTTCGCGGCTCGATCGAGGCGAAGGAGGTGACGATGGCCGAATTCGAGCGCGCCCTCGAGGAGACCCGCGCCTCGGTCACGCCCGAAATGGAGCGCGACTACGAGCAGATCCAGGAGAAGCTGAAGCAGGACGCGATGGCGGCGACCTCCGGCGGGATCGGCTTCATCGCGCCGGGCATGCTCACGCCGCGGGGTCCGAAGGGCTGAACCTGCGCCAGGTCCAGAAAGCGAGCGCGAGCATCAGGGCGCCGGTGACCAGGAGCGGCAACGGCATCCAGAGCGTGTAGAGCCACACGCCCAATGCCGGCGCGGCGATGAAGGCGACGCCGTTGACCGACGTCACCATGCCGGCCACGGCATTCTGCTCCTCGGGCGTGACCGCAAGCGACGCGCCGGCGGTGAAGCCGGGGCGAAACAGCGAGAAACCGAGGGACGCGACCATGAAGGCCATGGTCAGGCCGTAGAGGCCGCTCGCCATCCCGGTGAGCACCGTTCCCGCCGCGGCGACGAGCGAGCCCCAGACAACGAGCTGGCGCGGGGTCAGCGCCAGCAACGGGATCAGCCACCATTGCGCGAGCAGGCTCGCCGCCGCCCCGGCGATCAGCACGATCGCGATCGAATGCTGCGCGGCCTCGATCGGCAGAGCGAGCCGGTCGATCACCAGGAAGCCGATGACGCCGAGCAAAGCGGCATGGCCGTGGCCACCGACCGTCCCGATCATGTGCCAGGGCAGCACCCGCGGGTCGCGCCAGGCGAGGCGCCTCGTCTCCGCACCGCGCTCGGCCGCCGGCGCAGTCCCGCCTCCGGCGATGGACGGAAAATCGGCCAGCGGCCCGCGCGCCTCGCTCTTCGGCGTGTCGTCGGGAAGGCGCAGGATGACTGCCGCGAGCACGATGCCGGCGATCAGGGCGAAGGCGACGAGCGGCCCGGCGAGCCCGAACGGGTGGATGATGAAGAGCGGCGCGATCGCCGGTCCGATGATCGTGCCGAGCCCGAAGGAGGAGGCGAGCGCGGCGATCGCCGCGGTGCGTTGCTCGCCCTCGGTCCGCGCGGCGATATAGGCCTGGACCGCCGGCGGCGAGGCCGAGCCCCAGGCGCCGTAGATCGTCCGGCCGAGGGTGAAGATCAGGAACGCGATTCCCGCGGAGAGGATGCCGGCAAGCCCGGCGGCAAGCGCCGCGCCGCAGATCGCCATCGAGAAGATGAACCCGTAAAGCCCGCGTCGCATCAAGGCGCGGCGGCCGCGGTGATCGGCGCGGTGCGCCCAGTAAGGCGCTGTCGCCACCCAAAGAACCGCGGACAGGCTGAACGCCACTGCCACCCAGACGTCAGGGATGCCGAGCCCACGCCCGATCGCCGGCATCAGCGACTGCATCGCGGTATTCCCGGAGGCGGCGACCAGCATCACCGCAAACAGCAGCAGGAAGCGCCCGGTCGGGATGCCGTAATCCCGCATCGTCTCAGCCGCTTCCGGCCGGAGCCCGGCTCATCGGGCGGGAGCCTTTTTCGCTGTCCATCCGTTGGGTGCTCCGATCCGGCAGGTGGAGTCGGCCTGGCCGCACGGGCGCCCTTGCCATTGCCGCGGCGATTTGCCAACGCACGCGTCTGCCTTCACGAAATATCGCGGGACATCAGGGGAATGAGTGCATCGATGAATGAAGCCCAAGGCGAGCGGAGGCGGGGGCCGGTCGGCGGGCCGATGATGATGTTCCTGCGCGGCTTCATCAAGCATCCGGTGATGGTCGGATCGATCATTCCCTCGTCGAAGCAGCTGATCGACAAGATGCTCGCCCCGGTGAAGTGGGACGAATGCCGCCTGTTCGTCGAATATGGCCCGGGCGTCGGCACCTTCACCGAGCATGTTCTCCGCCGGATGCCGGCGGACGCGACCCTGATCGCGATCGACACCAATCCGGATTTCACCGATTATCTGAACCGCAAGTTCCGCGACAGCCGCCTGATCGCGGTCACCGGCTCGGCCGCGGACACGCGCAAGATCATGGCCGAGGCCGGCTTCGAGGAGGCGGACTACATCCTCTCCGGCCTCCCCTTCTCCACCCTTCCCGCGGGCGTCGGCCCGGCCATCGCCGCCGAGACCCATGCCGCCCTGCGCAAGGACGGCGCCTTCCTGGTCTACCAATTTTCGCCCAAGGTCCGCGATTTCATCGCGCCGCATTTCAAGCGGATCGACAAGGGCATGGAATGGATCAACGTCCCCCCCGCCCAGCTCTTCTGGGCCTGGAAGGACTGAGGGCGAGGACGGCCCGAAGGCCGTCCAAAGCCGTCATGCCAGCGAAGGCTGGCATCTCAGGACGAGATGACGCAGGCGCGAGTGGAGCGCTGCATCGACGTTCGTGCCCATCCCCACTGAGATCCCAGCCTTCGCTGGGATGACGGTCTCGCTCAATGCAACCGCTTGCGGCTCCCCAGGTTCAGCCGCCGGGCGAGATTGTAGTCCGCTGTCACCATCATGAAATAGCCGAAGGCCCAGCGCAGCCGGTTGAGCAGGGTCATGCTCTTGCGATGCTCGGCCGGCATGATCCTGCGGCTGTCCTGGATCTCGCGGTCGATGAAGCCGCGCATCGCCGCGGCGAAGACGGGATCGTCGATCCTCAGCATCATCTCGAGATTGAGATAGAGGCTGCGCATGTCGAAATTGGCCGATCCGACATGGACCGCGTCGTCGATCACGATCAGCTTGGTGTGGAGCTTGGTCGGCTGATATTCGTAGACCTGGACCCGGTGCTTGATCAGCCGCCAGTAGAAGAAGCGCGCCGCCCACATCGTCGATTTGATGTCGGACTGGCCCGCCGTCACCATCCGCACCCGCCCGCGTCGTGCCACCCCGTAGATGCGCCGGAGCATCGACAGGCTCGGCACGAAATAGGCAATCAGGAAATCGGCGTTGGTCGCCCGGCTGAGATCCTCGCGCACCGCCTGCGCCCAGGGGCTCAGCCGCCGGGTGGGGCCGCCGAACAGCCAGTGGAGCCGCTCATAGCGGACGCTGTGCCGGCTCAGCATCCGCCTCAGCTTGCGGATCGAGACCTCCTCGCTCTCCGCCCACCCGAACAATTCGTCGAAATAATCGGCGAGGCAGGCGACGCTCGGCCCCTCGACCAGCAGGCCGAGATCGCGCCAGGCATTGTCCTCGATCGTCCCGAAATATTCGTCGCCGATATTGAATCCGCCGACGATCGCGCGCTCGCCGTCGGCAAGCGCCAGCTTCTGGTGGTTGCGGAGCAGATAGCGACGGCCCCAGCGCGGAACGAAGCGGCAGAAGCGCGCGCCCGCGTCCGAGAGCGGCTTGAAGAAGCCCGCCGTCGCGGCCGATGCGCCGAAGCCGTCGAGCAGCATCGAGACCTCGACGCCGCGCTCCGCCGCCGCCACCAAGGCATCGCGCACCCGCCGCCCGGTCGCGTCGTTCAGCCAGATATAATAGAGGATTCGAAGCGAAGTCTTGGCGCCGTCGATCAAAGCGATCAGCGCGTCGAGCCGCTCGGGACCTTCCGTATGGACCGTCAGCCGGTTGCCGGCGACCTCCATCGAGATCAACGGTTCGGAAGCGGTCTCGACCTCTTGCATGGCGCTCGGCTTACCCGCGCCGTTCGCCGCGGGGAAGCGGCAGCTAATCGGCCTCCGCGAGCGAAAGGCCGATGCGCGCCAGGAACTGGTTGCCGTCCAGGATCGTGACGGGAAGCACGAAGGCAGCGGCCGGGACTGGGTCGGGGTCCACGCTCTCCAACGTCATTCCATCCATGCGGATGAGGGTACCGGTTCGAATTTGCGGGTGGAGCGCGCGCGGCACGCTGCCGAAGGGCGTGCCGAGACCGATCGCCAGCTGGAGGTCGACCGTATCGGTCAGATACTGCCGCGCCAGCGCGCGCCCGACCGGCGCGAGCTCGGGATCGTCGCTGATCACGAAGGTCCAATGGGGATTTTCGACAGGCTCCCCACCCGCGAAGTCGAGCACCCAGCGTGTCCCGCTCCGCCCCGCGACCCGTTCCTCGCCGAAGCGGTGGGCTGTCAGCTCAGGCTGCAAATCCGCCGGAGCTTCCGTCACGAGAACATTGGCGGTTCCGTGTACAACCCGGCGCAATGCCGCGAGCATCTCCTCCTGGCGGATCGCAAACATGCCTTGCGTATCGCTCATCAGCGCATAGCTCACGCCGCCGATCGTGATCACCGAGACTTCGTTGCCGAGGCTGACTCGGCTGTCGCCGCTGTCACTCACCCGGACCGTGATGCTCCGCCCGCCTTCCAGCGCATAGCGCGCGGTGATGTCGGCGGCCGACGGCGACGCGAACAGGAGCGCAGCCAGCAAAGCGCCAAGCCGTGCGACGCGCATGTCTCCTCTCCTTCCGGGAGAAGCTAGCAGCGACGCGCTTGGCCGTCACTGGCATTGGCGATAGGGGCAGGCATGGCCCTCGCCCGCCTCAGCCTCAGCGATTTCCGCTCCTATGCGGACGCAATGCTCGCGCCGGGGCCGGGCTTGGTCGTGCTCACCGGCGACAATGGTGCGGGCAAGACCAACCTCCTCGAAGCCGTTTCGCTGCTCGCCCCCGGCCGCGGCCTGCGCGGGGCCGCGCTCGGGGAGATGGCGCGGCAAGGCGGCCCCGGCGGCTTCGCCGTCGCGGCGCGGCTGGGCGAGGACGACATCGGCACCGGCACCACCGCGGCGGCGCCCGATCGCCGCCAGGTCCGCATCAACGGCGCCCAGGCTTCGGCCAACTCGCTGGGCGAATGGCTCTCCGTCCTCTGGCTGACCCCGGCGATGGATCGGCTCTTCACGGATTCAGCAGGCGGCCGCCGCCGCTTCCTCGATCGCCTGGCGCTGGCCCTTTACCCGGGCCACGCGGTCCACGCCGCCCGCTATGAGGCGGCGATGCGCGCGCGCAACAAACTGCTCGCTGAGGAGGGGCCGCGCGACGAGGCCTGGCTTGCCGCGCTTGAAGCACGGATGGCCGAGCATGGCGCGGCCATCGCGTCGGCCCGCGCCGCTGCTGTCGATGGGCTGTCTCAGCGCCTCGCTGACGCTCCCGAAGGCCCTTTCGCCCGTGCCGGACTGGCCCTCGAGGGTGGCATGGAGCCAGACCTCGCTGCGGCCCTTGCCGCCGGCCGCGCTCGCGACTCCGCCGCTGGCCGCACCCTCGCCGGCCCACACCGCACCGACCTCGTCGTCACCCATCTCGGCAAGGGCCAGGCCGCCGCGCTCTGCTCGACCGGCGAGCAGAAGGCGCTGCTGATCGGCCTCATCCTCGCCCATGCCGAGCTCGTTGCCGAGCGCGCCGGCCGCCGCCCGATCCTCCTCCTCGACGAGATCGCCGCCCATCTCGACCCAAGCCGCCGCGAGGCCCTGTTCGAGCGGCTCGAGGCGGCCGGCGGCCAGGTCTGGGTCACCGGCACCGAGCCCGAACTGTTCGCCGCTGCCGGCCCCTCGGCAAGCTGGTTCGAGGTCAAGGACGGCGCCGTTCGCCAGGCTTGCTGACGCGCCTGCTGCACCTGCGAAAGAAGCCGGCCTGAAGGGCGCATTTTCCTTGGGTTTCGCCCCCTGAATCCCTATATCCTTCGCATGGCAAATCCCCCCAGCGAAAACTCCTACGGCGCCGAATCGATCAAGGTGCTGAAAGGCCTCGATGCGGTCCGCAAGCGGCCGGGCATGTATATTGGCGACACGGACGACGGTTCGGGCCTGCACCACATGGTGTTCGAGGTCTCCGACAATGCGATCGACGAGGCGCTTGCCGGCCATTGCGACCGGATCCTGATCGTCCTCAACGCCGACGGTTCGGTCACGGTCGAGGACAATGGCCGCGGAATCCCCACCGGGATCCACCCGGAGGAGGGAGTCTCCGCCGCCGAGGTGATCATGACCCAGCTCCATGCGGGCGGGAAGTTCGAGAACACGTCGGACGACAATGCCTACAAGGTCTCGGGCGGCCTCCACGGCGTCGGAGTCTCGGTCGTGAATGCGCTGAGCGAGTGGCTGGAGCTGACCATCTGGCGCGACGGCCAGGAGCATTGGATGCGCTTCCGCCACGGCGACGCCGAAGCGCCGCTCAAGGTCACCGGCGAGGCGGGCTCGAAGAAGGGCACGCGCGTCACCTTCCTGCCCAGCCCCGAGACGTTCAAGATCACCGAGTTCGACTGGGACCGGCTCGAGCACCGCTTCCGCGAGCTCGCCTTCCTGAACTCCGGCGTGCGCCTCGTTCTCAAGGACGAGCGCCACGAGGAGGAGAAGGAGGTCGAACTGTTCTACGAGGGCGGGATCGCCGCCTTCGTGCGCTATCTCGATCGCGCCAAGACCGCGCTCATCCCCGATCCGATCGCCGTCACCGGCCAGCGCGACGATATCGGCATCGAGGTCGCGCTCGAGTGGAACGACTCCTATTACGAGCAGGTCCTCTGCTTCACCAACAACATCCCGCAGCGCGACGGCGGCACCCACCTCGCCGCCTTCCGCGCGGCGCTGACCCGCACGCTCAACAATTATGCCGACAAGTCCGGCATGATGAAGCGCGAGAAGGTGAGCCTCACCGGCGACGACATGCGCGAAGGCCTGACCGCGATCGTCTCGGTCAAGCTGCCCGATCCCAAGTTCGGATCGCAGACCAAGGACAAGCTCGTCAGCTCCGAGGTCCGCCAGCCGCTCGAAAGCCTGATGGCCGACAAGATGTCGGAGTGGCTGGAGGAGAATCCCGGCCATGCGCGGACGATCATCCAGAAGATCATCGATGCCGCCGCCGCCCGCGAGGCGGCGCGCAAGGCGCGCGAGGCGAGCCGCAAGTCGGTGCTCGGAGTCGCGTCCCTTCCCGGCAAGCTCGCCGATTGCCAGGAGCGCGATCCGGCCAAGTCGGAATTGTTCCTGGTCGAGGGTGACTCGGCCGGCGGCTCCGCCAAGCAGGGCCGCAACCGGCACAACCAGGCGATCCTCCCCTTGAAGGGCAAGATCCTGAACGTCGAGCGCGCGCGCTTCGACCGGATGCTCTCGTCCAAGGAGGTCGGCACCCTCATTCAGGCGATGGGCACCGGGATTGGCCGCGACGACTTCAACATCGAGAAGCTTCGCTACCACAAGATCGTGATCATGACGGACGCCGACGTCGACGGCGCCCATATCCGTACCC
>JAEWCW010000195.1 GCA_023390415.1 Pseudomonadota bacterium
CGTGGGCGGCGTATGCCTGGACGGACGCAACCGCCTGATCCGCTGCCCGGCAGGCGTTCGGATCGAGCCGGCGCAGGAGCAGCGGCCGCAGACGCAGGAGCCGCAGCGGCCGAACCGGCGCTAGGGCTGGGCCGGGGGCTGGGGCTGGCGCGGCGCGGGAAGCCGGCCTGCAGCGCGCGCTTCCTCGATCATGCGCACCCGCTCCTCGACAAGGCCGCGCCAGGAAACGTCCTCCGGCAGAGTCGCGAGCAACTGGCGCCAGACCTGCTCGGCCTCGTCGATCCGGCCGCCCTGGGCCAAAGCGAGGCCGTAGAAGAAGCGCGGCCCGGGATGACCGGGCGCGATCTGCTCGGCGCGGGCGAAGGCCAGCTGCGACGCGGGAGTCATCAACCCGCCGGCATGGAGGACGAGCGCATTGCCGAGACCGACCCAGAGGTCCGGATCGCGCTGGCCGTTGCGGAGGCCGTTGCGGATGATGTCGACGCCGCTACGCGTGTCGCCTCGCCGCTGATAGCTCTCGGCGATGGTGAGCCAGGTGCCGGCGCGGTCGAACCGGCCGAGCACGTCGCCCCGCGTCTCCGCGAAGGCACTGTCGGGAAGCTGGACCCTTTCGGGCGCCGATTTGGGCTGGCCGGAAAGGCCCGGATTGCCCTGCCAGGCATAGCCGGCGAGCGCGAGCAGAAGCGCCGCACCGAGGAACTGGAGGGCGCCGGTATCGAAGCGGGCGAAGCGCCAGAGCAGGCCGAGCACGACCAATGCCAGCCCGAGGAAGAGCAGCCAGCCAGTCATCTACGCCTCTTGCGGAAACGGCCGCGGGCGAGCCAGGCGCCGAGCAGCAGGAGCAGCACCGGCGCCGCCCACAGGGCGTAGGTGGCAGGGCCGAGCGGCGGCTCGTAGCTCACCCAGGCGCCGTAGCGCTCGATCAGCCAGGCGCGGATCGCCTCGGGATCCTCGCCCGCCTCGATCCGCCGCCGGACGAGCGCGCGCATGTCTCCGGCCATGTCGGCGTCGCTGTCGGCGATCGACTGGCCCTGGCAGACGATGCAGCGCAGGGTCTCCATCAGCGCCTTGGCCCGCGCCTCCTGCGCCGGATCGGGAAGCTGAGTATCGGCATATTCGGCCGCCGCCATGCGGGACTGGGCGAAGGCCGGCGCCGCGAGCGTCAGCGCTGCGAGGAGGAGCAATGCCCTCATCGCGCCGCCTCGTAAGCCGCGAGGATCACCGCCACGTCGGACTCTGCGATCGGGCCGATATGCTGGAAGCGGATGATCCCGTTTCCGTCGACGATGAACGTCTCCGGGACGCCCGACGAGCCCAGCGAGACCTGGACCCGGCTGTCGGCGTCGAGGCCGATGCCGCGATAGGGATCGCCGTAGCGGTTGAGGAAATCGGCGATGTCCTCGGGCCGGTCGCGGATGGCGACGGCGTCGATCGGCACGCCGCGCGCCTTCAGAGTCATCAGGTGCGGCGCCTCGGCGATGCAGGGGACGCACCAGCTCGCGAAGATGTTGACCATGCGCGGACCCGGCGCCGGCGCGGCGACGGTCGCGCGCCCTGGCAAAGCTGCGGGGAGCGCGAACTCGGGCACCGGCTGGCCGACGAGGCGGGAGCGGATGGTGCGATCGGCGGGGGAGCGGAGGTTGATCGCGACGACGATCACGAAGACGGCGAAGACGACGAGCGGCGCCCAGATGATGAGCTTGCGCCTCATGCCAGCGCCTCCCCGGCGACCGGATCGTGGCGGCGCTCGCGCCTCAGCCGTCCGATCAGCGAGAGCAGGCCGCCGAGCGCGATCAGCGCCCCGCCGAACCAGATCAGGGTGACGAATGGCTTCCACCACAAGCGCAGCTGCCAGCGCCCGCTCGGATCGTCTTCGCCGAGGACGGTGTAGAGCTGGCCGTTCCACATGGTCGCGATCGCAGCCTCGCTGGTCGGGGTCGGCGGCGACCAGAACATGCGCGCCTGGGGGCGAAGCTCGAACGGCGCGCCCTCGCCCTTGCGCACCGTCAGCCGCGCCTCGATCGCGGTCCAGTTCGGCCCGGCGACCGGCTCGACCGCGTCGAAGCGCACCGAATAGGGGCCGATCGCGACCGTCTCGCCGGGACGGGCGGCGACGAGGCGCTCCTGGCTGAACGCGCTCTCCGAGGCCATTCCGGCGAGGCTGACCGCGATCCCGAGATGCGAGATCACCATGCCCCAGATAAAGAGCGGGGTCCGGCGAAGCTTGCGCTTCCACAAGGGCGCGAGGCTGGCGAGGCCGACGCCGATGGCAAGGACCAGGCCGAGCAAAGGCAGGATCCGAATGCCCGGCGCGAGCAGGATCACGGCGAAGAGGGTCAGGGCCGAAAGCAGGACTGGTAGCGCGAGGCGCCGCGCCAGCTCGCCGAAGCGGTCGCGGCGCCAGCGCAGAAGCGGGCCCATCGCCATGACGATGACGAGGGCAAGCGCGATCGGGCCGGTGACCGCGTTGAAATAAGGCGGGCCGACCGAGATTTGCTCGCCGAGCGCCTCGGTCGCCAGCGGGTAGAGCGTGCCGATCAGCACCAGCGCCAGGATGACGGAGAGGAAGAGGTTGTTGGCGACCAGCGAACCTTCGCGGCTGACCAGCTCGAAGGTCGAGCCCTCCTTCACCGTCGAGATGCGCAGGCCGAACAAGGTGAGCGCGCCGCCGATATACAAAGCGAGCAGCACCAGGATGAACGCGCCGCGCTGCGGATCGACCGCGAAAGCGTGGACGCTGGTGAGGATCCCCGAACGGACCAGGAAGGTGCCGACCATCGACATCGAGAAGGCGACGACCGCGAGCATCAGGGTCCAGGCGCGGAGCGCGCCGCGCGTTGCGAGCACGGTGACCGAATGGAGCAGGGCCGTCGCCGCGAGCCAGGGCATGAGCGACGCATTCTCGACCGGGTCCCAGAACCACCAGCCGCCCCAGCCAAGCTCGTAATAGGCCCAGTAGGAGCCGGCGACGATGCCGATGGTGAGGAAGATCCAGGCGCCGAGAATCCACGGCCGCATCGCGCGGGCGAAGGTGGGCCCGACGTCGCGGGTGATCAGGGCCCCGACTGCGAAGGAAAAGGCGACCGAGATTCCGACATAGCCGAAATAGAGGGTGGGCGGGTGGAAGGCGAGGCCCGGGTCCTGAAGCAGCGGATTAAGGCCGTTGCCCTCGACCGGCGCCGGCACCAGCCGATCGAACGGGTTCGAGGAGAAGAGCAGGAAGGCGTAGAAGCCGAGCCCGATCGCCGCCTGGGCGGCGAGCGTGGCGGTGAGCGTGCGCTCGGCGAGGCGACGCTCGAGCAGGGCCACCGCCGCGCCCGACAAAGCGAGCACCGTGATCCAGAGCAGCATCGAGCCTTCGTGATTCCCCCAGGTGCCCGCGAACTTGTAGATCCAGGGCTTCATCGAATGGCTGTTGGCAGCAACCAGAGCCACCGAGAGGTCGGTGCGCAGGAACAGGATGATGAGCGCGAGGAACGCCAAAGCGGCGAGCGCGGCCTGGGCGATGGCGATCGGGCGGATCGTGCGGATCAGGCCTTCGCCGCCGGGGCGAAGCGCCATTGCGCCGAGCGCGAGCTGGAGCAGCGACAGGGCCGCAGCCAGCCACAAAGCGGCAAGGCCGGCCTCGGCGATCATTCGACGCTGTCGGTTTTGTGGACCGGCCCCTCGTTGGTCCGCGCAAGCTCGGGCGGCATGTAATTCTCATCGTGCTTGGCGAGGATCTCGGAGGCCATGAAGGTCCCGTCCGGCCGGAAGCGCCCTTCCGCGATCACGCCGCTGTCCTGGCGGAACAGCTCGGGGGTGATCCCGGTGAACTGGACCGGGATGGTCGCGCGGCTGTCGTCGCCGACCACGAAGCGGATCGAGACTCCGTCCGGAAGCCGCTCGATCGAGCGTACCATTCCCCCGATCCGGACCGAGCGGTCGGCGGGCGGAAGGCCTTTGTCGGCAAGATCGCTGGGCGCGTAGAAATAGGAGACCTGGTCGCGCAGCGCCGACATTGCCAGCAGCACCGCGCCGAGCACGGCGGCGGCGGCGAGCAGGACGAGGATCAGGCGCTGGTTCTTGCGCTTCACCGGTCGCGCCCCAGCTCGGCCGCCGCCTTCTCGGCGCGGCGCATGGCGAGCCAGCTCTGCGCGACGAGCACGAACGTGGCGAGCCCGGTGGCCGCATAAGCGGCGAGGATGAACGGCCAGTGGTTCATCAGGCGGCCATCCGCTTCATCCGCGCCTCGACCTTGGCCGCGGCGAGCTGCGCGCGCATCCGCATCAGCACGACCGCGCCGAACAGCAAGGAGAAGCCGAGCGCCGCAGCGAGCAAGGGCCACAGCATCGGCGCCGCGATCGAAGAGCTGCCGCGGACGAAGCTGATGCTCTGCCCCTGGTGCAACGTATTCCACCAGACCACGCTGTAATGGATGATCGGCAGGTTGACCGCGCCGACCAGGCCGAAGATCGCGGTGACGCGCCCCTCCCCGCCCCGCTCGCGATCCGCCTGGCCCAATGCCATGTAGCCGAGATAGAGGAAGAGGAGGACGAGCATCGAGGTCATCCGCCCGTCCCATTCCCAATAAGTGCCCCAGGTCGGCCGGCCCCAGAGCGAGCCGGTGACGAGACAGATGGCGGTGAAGACCGCGCCGGGCACGGCCAGCGCGCGCGCGGCGACCGCGGCCAGCGGGTGGCGCCAGACGAGCTGCATCGCGCTCGCCACCGCAATTCCGCTCCAGCCGGCCATTCCGAGCCAGGCGGCGGGGACGTGGACGTACATGATCCGGACGCTGTCGCCCTGGAGATAGTCGCGCGGGGAGGCGGCGAGCGCCCAGGCAAGCGCGGCCACGGTCAGAAGTCCACCCACCCAGCCCAGCCAGGCGGTGAGCGGGCGCGCAAATCGGAGGAAGCGGGCGGGATTCGCTAAGGCGTGCATGAGATCGCGCCGTTCTTAGCCGAGGCGGATGCGTGGGGAAACCCGGGCTTGCCCTCGATGGACCGCAGCCCCAAACGGCCGACCATGGCGACGAGCAGACCCGATCAGAATCGCGCGTTCGGAATCGGCCTTCGCCTGGGCGCGGTCACCGCCTTCGCGGCGATGGCGGCGACGATCAAGCTCGGCTACGCGCACGGGGTTTCGACGCCCGAGCTCGCTTTCTACCGCTTCGCCTTCGGGCTGCCGCCTTTGCTGCTGTGGATCTGGTGGAGCGGGAATCGTGGCGCGTGGCGGACGAAGCGGCCGATGGCTCATGTCTGGCGCGCCGTCGTCGGCCTCTCGACCATGCTTCTGGCCTTCAGCGCGCTCGCTTATCTGCCGCTCGCCGAATCGACCACGATCGGCTTTGCCGCGCCTCTGTTCGCGGTGATGCTCTCGGCCCTGGTGCTGAAGGAGCAGGTCGGGCGCCACCGCTGGAGCGCGGTCGTGCTCGGCTTCGTCGGCGTTCTGCTGGTGATGCGGCTGGAGGGCGAGGATCTGCCGGCGCTCGGCCTCGGCCTCGCGGTCGCGGCGGCCTTCGGGGTCAGCGTGGTGACGATCACCATCCGTCAGATCGGGCTCACCGAGCATCCGCAGACCACCGTGCTGTGGTTCAGCCTGCTCTCGATGCTTGCGCTCGGGACTTTGCTCCCGACTTACGGCCAGCTCCACGATGCGCGGACTTGGGCGATCCTGCTCGCGCTCGGGACGTTCGGCGGCCTGGGGCAGCTCTTCCTCACCAGCTCGCTGCGCTATGCGCCGGTCTCGGTGGTGGTGCCGTTCGACTACACCCAATTGCTCTGGGCGGTGCTGCTCGGTTGGCTGATCTTCGCCGACGAGCCGCCGACGACGACCTGGGCCGGCGCCGCGATCATCATCGCCAGCGGCCTCTACACGCTCTACCGCGAGCACAAGCTCGGCCGGGAGAAGCCGGCGCAGGCCGCGGGGATCTAGCCGCGGCCGATGAGGCGGTTGGCGATGTCGTCGGCAACCGCGGCGGGGTTGCGGCCGGTTGAGGCGCTCTCGTCCCAGATCTGGTCGAGCCGGCCGGGGATGTTCTCGATGCGGCTGCGCACCGTGTCCTGATCGCCGTCCTTCAGATATTCGGTGGCGACGTTGATAATCCCGCCGGCGTTGATCACGTAATCGGGCGCGTAGAGGATGCCGCGCTGGTGAATCCGGTCGCCGTCCTTGGGCGTGGCGAGCTGGTTGTTGGCGCCGCCGGCGACGATCGGAACGGCGAGCGCCGCAATCGACTCCTCGGTGAGGATCGCGCCGAGCGCGTTCGGGCTGAGCACGTCCGCCTCGAGAGTCATGATCGCGGACGGATCGACGACCGTTCCGCCGACCTCGTCGGCGAGGCGCTGGGCGCGGGCGCCGTCAATGTCGGCGACGCTGATCCGGGCGCCGTCGGCCGCGGCACGGCGGGCGAGCCCGCCCGCGACGCTGCCCGCGCCCTGGATCGCGATGTGGAGCCCGGCAAGGCTGTCCTTGCCGAGCTTACGACGCACCGCCGCGCGGACGCCGAGATAGACTCCGTAGCTGGTGTGCGGCCCCGGATCGCCACCGACCGCGCCATCCTCAGCCGGAAGCCCGGCTATATATTTCGTCTCCTGGGCGATCGCGACCATGTCCGCGACTCCGATTCCGACATCCTCGGCCGTCACGTAGCGCCCGCACAGCCCTTCGACCGCGCGGCCGAAGGCGGCGAGCATCTCGGGGGTCTTGGTCCGGGCCTCGTCGGCGAGGACGACGGCCTTGCCGCCGCCCAGCGAAAGCCCGGCCATCGCATTCTTGTAGCTCATCCCGCGGGACAGGCGCAGCACGTCGGCGACGGCGAGCGACGGATCGGCATAATGCCAGAAGCGGGTGCCGCCGGCGCCCGGGCCGAGATGGGTCGAATGGACGGCGATGATCGCCTTCAGGCCGGTCTCGCGATCGGTGACGAAATGGACGAGCTCGTGGTCGTCGAAATCGGGATAGTCCCAGAGGGCGTGCATGAGGGTCCGTTCCTGAACGGGAAGACGTAAGTCTTTGAAAATGGGGCGATCGACGGGACTTGAACCCGCGACCCTCGGTACCACAAACCGATGCTCTAACCAACTGAGCTACGATCGCCACACGGGGTGTCGGGGCGCAATAAGCGGCGGGTGGTCCCCGGTCAAGGCACGCCCGGAATGGCCCAGATACGTCTGCAAAAGACGGTTCGCAACCGAATCGAGGCGGGTTCGTTACGCCTCCGCACCGCTCTTGTTGCACGGAGGTCCCATGAGCACGATTCTCCTCATCATCCTCATCATCCTGCTGATCGGCGCCCTGCCGAGCTGGGGCTATAGCCGCGGCTGGGGCTATGGGCCGTCCGGCCTGCTCGGCCTGATCCTAATCGTCCTGATCATCCTGATCCTGCTCGGACGAATCTGACCTTGTTTGCGAGGCGCCGGGAGGCGGCGCGCCGGCAGTGTCCGGCGGTCGCGCCGGCGCCTCGTCCTTCACATCCGCGCGCAATCGGCTAAAGACGGACGCCCATTATCAAGAGGGCCCTATGTCTCGCGAACCATCCTATCCCGAAGACTCTCCGGTCGGCGATCCGCAGGAGACCGGCGAGGCGCAGGACAAGACGGAATCGCGCAAGAAGAAGCAGCTCGTGACCGGCGCGGCGATCGGCATCGGCTCGGCCGCCCTCGTCGCCGCCTTGCTCTACGCCAACCGCTCGCGCGGCAAGGACAAGAAGGGCGCCTGAGCCCCCGCCGCTTCGCGCGGTGACGGCGGCCCGCGCCTCGTCTATCCTTCCATCATGACCGGCCCGATCATCGAGACCGAACGGCTGATCCTGCGGATCCCGCAGGAAAGCGACCTCGGCGGCTGGGCGGAGTTCATGGCGCACGAGGAGGCGACGCGCTTCCTCGGCGGCGCCCAGCCGCGGGCGGTGGCCTGGCGCGCGATGGCGACGATGACGGGCGCCTGGGCCCTCAAGGGCTTCTCGATGTTCTCGGTGATCGAGAAGCAGACCGGGCGCTGGGTCGGCCGCCTCGGCCCGTGGCAGCCCGAGGGCTGGCCGGGGACCGAAGTCGGGTGGGGGATCCACCCAGCCCATTGGGGCAAGGGCTATGCCCCCGAGGGCGCAGCGGCGGCGATCGACTGGGCGTTCGACCAGCTCGGTTGGAGCGACGTCATCCACTGTATCGATCCGGACAACACGGCTTCGATCCGGGTCGCCGAGCGTCTCGGCTCGAGCGAGCGTGGGCCGGCCACTCTCCCCCCGCCGCTGGACCATTATCCAATCCGTGTCTGGGGCCAGTCGCGCGCCGAATGGCAGGCAGGGCGCGCCGCGCGATGATCGATCTCTCCGGCATCACCCTCATGGATCTGCTGCCCTTCATTCTGATCGGCTTCGCCGCGCAGTTGATCGACGGCGCGCTCGGCATGGCCTTTGGCGTGATCTCGAACACCTTGCTGATCAGCCTCGGCATGCCGCCGGCCGCGGCCTCGGCCAGCGTCCATGCGGTCGAGGTGTTCACCACCGGCGCTTCCGGCCTCAGCCACGCCGTCTTCCGCAACATCGACTGGCGCCTATTCGGCCGGCTGGTGATCCCTGGGATCATCGGCGGCGTGCTCGGCGCCTATGTTCTTACCCAGATCCATGCCGACGTCGCCCGGCCCCTGGTTCTCGCCTATCTGAGCGCAATCGGACTTTACCTGATCTGGCGCGGCAGCGGCCACCCGCCCGGAGCGCACACCCCGCGGGTCGTCGCCCCGCTCGGCCTGGTCGGCGGCTTCCTCGACGCTGCCGGCGGCGGCGGCTGGGGACCGATCGTCACCTCCAACCTCCTCATCCAGGGCGCCGATCCACGCCGAGTGATCGGCACGGTCAACGCCGCCGAATTCTTCCTGACCCTGACGATCTCCGCCACCTTCATCGCGGCGCTGGGATTCGAGACCTTTACGCTTGCGGTCGTCGGCCTGCTGATCGGCGGGATCGCGGCGGCGCCCCTGGGAGGCTTCGTCGTCAAAAAGCTCCAGCCGCAGCGGCTCCTGCTGATGGTCGGAATCGTCCTCACCCTCACCAGCCTCTACGGGGTCTGGCGGGCCCTGTCCTGAATCGGGAGCAGGCGGGAGGAGAAATATCCCTGCCGAATCGTTAACCTTGATCGGCCGCGCCCGAGTCGCGGCATCTTTGGGGGAGAAGATTCGGTGCGGAAATCCCTGATCCTTGCGAGCGCGACCTTGGCCTTCGGAGTCGCCGCGGCATCGCCGAAGATGATCTCGAAGCTCAGCTACGACGACAGCGTCTTCGGTGGCTACGCCCGGGCACAGACGATCGACACTGCGGGCTATCCGGCGCCGCGTACCTATCGGCCCTGCCGCAGCCGCAGCGACGACAATTGCATCCAGCTCTACGAGCGCAGCGTCCGCGAGGCGATGCGCCGCCAACGGATCGCCATGGGCGGGCCGGCCGACCCACGCGGGGCCTATCCCGAATGCTCGCGCCTGATTACCGACGAATGTGTTCAGCGCTTCGATCGCGCGCCACGTCCGGCTCGGCGGGCCGCGCCGCAGCGGCGTCCGACGCCGCCGGCAGAGCTTGAGACTCCCGGGATCTAGGGCTCTTCGGCGGACCCTTCGCGGCCATACCATTCGTCGAGCCGCATCAGCTGGTCGTAATCGCCATAAGGCGCATATTGTGGGTGGAGCTTGGCGGTGAAGGGCGCGTCGCCGGTCAGCCATTTTTCGGCGGCGGCGATGAAATGGCGCGCGGCGAGATCTGTGAAGATGTCAGGATCGATTCCGCTGCGCCCTTTGACCGGACTCTTCACGTAGCCGAGCTTGCCGCGGTCGCGCGCGAGCGACCAATATTCGAAGCAAGCGGGCACGCCCTCGATGCCCTCGAAACCGCCGCGCTCCGCGATCAGGCCGAGCAGGCCGAGCTGGAGTGAGAATCCCTCCGCCACGGCCTTCGGGCCAGGCGGAGTCCCGGTCTTGTAGTCGATGATCGCGAGGCCGCCCTCGGCGAGGCGGTCGATCCGATCGGCCACCCCGTGGAGATCGATTCCGGCGATCTCGGCCCTGCCCTTGATCTCGGCGCGCAGCGGCACCCGTCCCGCTTCGCGGTTCGCCGCGACCTCGGCCGCGATCCAGTCGATTGCTTCGAGCAGCCGCGGCTGCCAGAGCGCGCGCATGAGCGGGTGGGCAGCGCTTTCGGCGAGCAGCTTTTCGGCACGCGGACGGAGCCGCTCGGGATCGCAATCATCCTCCTTCGCCCAGGCCTCGAGCACGGCATGGACCGCGCTTCCGCGCCAGGCCGCGCTCGGATCGGCGTCGACCGGATCGAGCGCGCCGAGCTTGAGCAGCTTGCGGGCGTAGAAGGCGTAAGGATCCGCCTTGAGGCGGTCGACATCGGTGACCGAGATCGTCCGCGGGCGCGCCGCGACAGGCGGGGCGGGTGCGGGGCGCTTCGAAGGGCGATAGGCGGCCGGACGGTCGATCGCCTTCGCCCACCTGACATGGATCGGCGAGCGGGTCATTCCGCCGGTCATCGCCTCCAGTCGCAGCCAGAATCGCGACGGGACTGCCGGCGAACGCGCGTCGCGGCGGGCACGGGTGACCAGGACCTGGCGACCGCCTAGCGCCATCGCAAAGTCGTGGGCAGCGAGGCCGATCCGGCGCTCCAGGCTGGGCAGGCCGAGCTCATGGCGGAGTCGCGGCGCGAGCCAGGGATCCGGCGTCGGAAGTGCCGGCCAGGTGCCCTCGTTGAGACCACCGAGGATGACGAGGTCCGCCTGTTGCAGCCGAGCCTCGATCAGGCCCCAGATGAAGATCCGGGGATGCTGGCCGTAAGGCGGGCGGACCGCCGTCTCGGCCATCAGGCGTTCGATGATGGCCGGCAGATGGTCGGCGGAGAGGCGGCCCGGCCCCTCCCCCGCCGCATCCTCCAACTCGGCGAAGAGGTCCGACGCCGCCCGCCCTGCCGGGCCGGCCCACACCGCGTCGCCGGACAGGCGCGACGCAGTTTCTCGGAGGGCGGCGAGCAGGCCTGCGAGATCGGCGCCCGCGGCGAAGGCCTGCTCCAGCGGACGGAGCAGGTCCGCGGCCCTGCGCCACCAGGGATGGTCGAAGCGCTCCGCGATCCCCTCGAGCCCCGCCGGCGGCCGAGGACCGCGCAAGGCGACGTCCAGGGCGCGGACTCCGTCGAGCCAGTCGAGCCGCCCCTCGCCGCGCATGACCAAGGGATGCTTGAGCAGGGTGAGCAAGGCGACCGGCGCGAAGCGTTCCGCCGCGGCCGTGGCGGCGGCGAGCAGAAGGGTTCCGGGCGGTGTCAGCGACAGCGGCCGTCCGGCGCTGTCGTCGGCCTCGATCCCCCAGCGGCGGAGATGCGCCGAGACCCGCCGAGCGAGCAGCCGGTCCGGCGTGACCAGCGCCGCGGTACGGCCGGGCATCTCGAGCGCCTCGCGAAGCGCAATGGCGATGACCTGCGCTTCCTCGGCCGGCGTCGCGAGCTCGGCGGCGCGAACTCCGGTCAGGCGGCGCTCCGCCGGCTTCAGCTGCTGCCACTTCGCAGTGAAGCGCGGCGGCGCCATGGCATTGCCGATCGCCCGGCTGCGCACCGCCGGAGCGTCCCTGCCCCCGCCCCAGCGCCACCCCTCGACCTCGCCGCGCGCGACGTCCATCCGATCGAGCAGGAGCTTCAGATGATATTGCGGATGGGTCTCGATCGACGGCTTTCGGCGCCCGGTCTCCGGATCGGGATCGTGGGGGCCGAGGGCAGTCCACTCCCCGTCCGGCATCAGCAGATCGAGGCCCGGGAAGACGACGAAGCCCTTCTCCATCCGCGAGACGGTGCGCAGCAGCCGCGCGACCGCGGGCGCGGCCGTGGTGATCCCGGCGGCGGCGACGAAGCCGCGGGGCGGGCTCGACTGCCAGCGCGCGGCGATGGTCCGGAGCAAGCGGTTGCGGCGATCGGCCGAATCGATCCGCCCCCGTTCGGCGAGCAAGGCCGGCCAGTCGCGGAGGATTAGCTCCAGCTGGTCGAGCGAGGTCTGCCAATGGGCCGATAGATCGGGCATATCCGCGGCAAAGGCCCGCAGCCTCGTCGGCTCGATCTCCTCGAACAGCAATTGATCGAGGGTTCGGGCGAGGTCGCCGGCGAGCCGAAGGGCCTCGGCGGCATCGACGTCGCGGTGCCGCTGGACGAGAGGCGCGAGCAGCATCAGCCGCTCCACCGGCGCGACGGCGGGCGGAATCGCTTCCCCCTCGCCGAGCGGCTCCAGGGCGCCGCCGATTCGCTCCTCGAGCTCCGGATCGCCGATCGTCACCAGCCGCGGCAGCAGCAAGCCCCCCGCGGAGCGACGGACGAACGCCTCCTGAAGCGCCCGGGCGGCGCGGTTGTTCGGGACCAGCACCAGTCCCGCGGCGAGGTCGGTCGGGCCCTTGCCGAAGCGGGCCTGGAGCCCCGCTGCGAAGGCATCGGCGAAGGCGCGGTGGGGCGGGATGGTGTAGACGGAGGGCGCGCTCACGAGACCGAGCGTATCGGCTGAGCGGCGGGCGCGCTACATCTGGCCGAGAATTTCCTCGGCCTTGGCGATGTTGGCGGGGGCCCCGATGTCGAACCACAGGCCCTGGTGGACGGTGCCGTAGCACCGGCCTGCCTCGATCGCGCGGTTCCAGAGGAGATTGGTCGAGAAGGGCCCGTCCGGAAGCTCGCCCTCGAACAGCCGCTTCGAGACCATCTGGATGCCGGTATAGACGAAGGGTGCAACCCCGGTCTTGCGCCGGCGAAGCTTGCCTTCGGCGCTCATGTGGAAGTCGCCCTGCCCCCTGTGGCAATGGGCGTTGGCGTGAGGGACGAGGAGGAGCAGAGCGTCCATCTTGGCGTCATCCCAGTTCGACGCCAGCAGCCGAAACGTATCGACCGGCCCGTCGACCCAGAGATTGTCGGAATTGACCGCGAGGAACGGGTCAGCGTCGATCAGCGGTAGCGCCCGGACCAGCCCGCCGCCAGTCTCGAGCAACTGGTCCCGCTCGTCCGAGACAGCGATTTCAAGACCTTGCACGCGGTGCTTCAGATGCGCTTCGAGCGCGTCGGGCAGATAATGGACATTCACCACCGCCTTCCTGACCCCGGCAGCGCGAAGCCGGTCGAGAACGTGGTCGATGAGCGGCTTGCCGGCGACGTCGACCAGCGGCTTCGGGCGGGTGGCGGTCAACGGCCGCATCCTTTTGCCCAGACCGGCGGCCATCACCATCGCCACTTCGGGGACGGGGACGCCGGGGTCCGGCCGGATCGAGAGCGCGCGGCGCTGGCGCTTTGTCACGCGGTCTCCCTCCACGCGGCTGCACGCTTGTCGGCAGGCACGTTGGCGTCGAACCAGGCGCGGACCGGCGCGAGCGAGGGATGGGCGAGATCGCGCTCGAATAGGCCCCACATGCGCGGCTGGAAGGTCTTGTAACGAGGCTTGTCGTCGCGCTTCCAGAGACGAGCGAAGACTCCAAGTATGCGCGCGTTGCGCTGGCCGGCCAGCGTCCAATAGGCGCGCTCGAAGGTCGCGTCGCAACCGGTGGCAGCGACATAGCGGTCGATCATCGCGCGCTCGATCTCCGTCGGCACGTCGCGGCGGGCATCTTCGAGCACCGACGCCAGATCGTAAGCGGGGTGACCGATGAGCGCGTCCTGGAAGTCGAGAAGGCCGTAGCGGGAGACACCCTCCCGCCCTTCGACCAGCATCAGATTCTCGGCGTGATAGTCGCGAAGGACCGTCACCGGCCCGAGCCCGTCCCTTGAGACCGGCTCGAGCACCTGTTGCCAGGCGGCGGCATAGCCCTGCTTATCGACCTCCAGTCCGACCGTGGGGCAATACCAGTCCACGAACAGGCTGAGCTCGTCGAGCCAATGCTCAAGGTCGTGGACGCGCAGGCCCGGCATCGGCGGCTGGCGGTGAAGGTGGATGAGGACGTCGACGGCGAGCTCATAGAGCTCGATCTCGCGATGGGGGTCGCTCTCGAGGAATTCGCGCAGCCGAAAATCGCCGAAATCGCCGAGCAGCAGAAGCCCGCGATCGACGTCGCGGGCCAGGATTTCCGGCGCGCTGAGCCCGACCGAGTGAAGCCATTCGGCGACAGCCACGAAAGGCCGCACGTCCTCATGCTCGGGGGGTGCGTCCATCAGCACGGCAGTGTCGCGCCCACGCACGACGCGGAAATAGCGGCGGAAGCTGGCGTCGCCGGCAAGGGGCAGGATTTGCGCGCCTTCCCAGCCATGGGCGGCGAGAAAATCCGGCGCCGCAGCCGGCGGAATCATCGGGGAGGCCATCGCTCCCCCCAAGAGGACGGCCCTTCGACTGTCAAGGCGCGGCCGCCCGCAGAATCGCGATCGAGGCGAAGCCGCAGGGCGGATGCGGGCAGAGCCGCGCCGAGTCGTTCTGGCCACTCGATCACCAGAGCGCCGTCCGCCGCCTCCTCCAGCGCCAACTCCTCGATCTCCGACGGGTCCTCGATCCGGTACAGATCGACGTGCCACAGCGGCAGTCGGACGTCGGGCGGGTCGTAGGTGATGACGATCGGGAAGGTCGGGCTCGCAACCTCCCCTTCGAAACCGAGGCCGCGCAGGATCCCGCGTGCCAGAGTCGTCTTGCCTGCGCCGAGATCGCCGTACAGCGCGACCACGTCTCCCGGGCGAAGCAATGCACCGAGGCGCGCGCCGGCGGATTCCGTGTCGGCTTCCGTCGCAAGGATCATTTGGAGCCGCGCGGCAGGGTGATGATCACGGCCGTGCCCTCGCCGAGCGCGCTGTGCAGCTCGATCGTGCCGCCATGGGCCTCGACGAACTGCTTGGCGAGCGGAAGGCCGAGACCGATCGCCGCTTCGGCGCCGTCGCCATCGGCGGTGCGCGTGAAGCGATCGAAGACATGGGGCTGGTCGGCCGGCGCGATGCCGCGGCCGTTGTCCGAGACGACGATCCGCGCCGCCAACTCATCGCCGTCCGCCTTGAGCAGCACGCGCCCGCCAGCCTCGGTATAGACGAAGGCATTGGCGAGGATGTTGCCGATCGCCTGGCCGAGCCGCCGCCGATCGCCCGTGACGGTGCCGACGGTCGCCTCGACCTCGAGCACGAAATCGATGGTCTTGCGCTCGGCGCGCGGGCGGAATTCGTGCGCCGCTTCGGTGCACAGATCTGCGATCGCGACATCCTCCTCGGCGAGCAGCAAGCTGCCCGTGTCGCTCTGGGTGAGATCGAGGACGTTATCGATCAGGACGCCGAGGCGGGCGACGCTTTCGAGAATCGCCGAGACATAGTCGCGCGCCGGCCCAGGGAGCTTCCCGGCATAGCCGCCGGCGAGCATCTCCGCGAAGCCGCCGATCGAGGTAAGCGGTGTCCGAAGCTCATAGCTGACGTTGGAGACGAAGGCGGTCTTCACCCGGTCGGCCTGCTCAAGCGCGTCGTTCCGGTCGCGCAGCGCCGCCTCGACCCGGCTGCTGTCGGTGACGTCGAGCATGGTGAAGAGCGCGTTGCCGTCCGGAAGCGGAACGGCCGCAAACTCGAACTCGCGGCCGTCGGTGAGCGAAAGGCGGCCGGCGCGCTGCTTGCGCTCGACGGTGGCGCTGCGCACCAGCTCGCGGACCAAAGCGGCGTGGGCGGGCACGCGCAGCTTGGGCGCGATCTGCGGGGTCAGCGTATCGACCCGCGGGTGCGCGGCGAGCTGCTCCTCCTCGAACTCCCACAGCTCCCGAAAGCGGTTGTTCCAGAGGTGGAGCCGGCCGTCCGCGGCGAAGACGGCGATCGCCTCGAATAGATTGTCGAAGGTCGCGGTGCGGACGCGCAGAAGCGTGTCGCGCGCCGAGGCGAGCTGGATCTGCTCGGTCCGGTCCTCGAAGATCGCGAGGAGGCCGCCGTCCGGCAGAGGCTGTGCGACGACCCGGAGATGCTTGCCGCCGGGGAGAAGCCAATCCTCCTCGACCGCCGCGAGCCCGGCGGTGAACCAGGCCCGACGCTCCTCCTTCCAGTCGGGGAAGTCGCGGACCTCGGGGAGGTTGCCGCTCTCGCGCATCGCGTCGATCACCCGGTCGAACTCGGGCCGATCGCCGAGGAAATCGCCGGACAAGGAGAAGAGCCGGCAGAAGGGCTGGTTGTAAAAGATCAGGCTGCGGTCGCGCCCGAACTGGGCGACCCCCGCGGACAGGCGATCGAGCATGTCGCGCTGGGCGCGGACGAACCGGCTGAGCTCGCCCCGCGCCTGCTCGCGCTCCTCAACGTCGATTGCAAAGCCCGCGGTTCCGGCCCCGACCGGGACCTCGACCACCTGCATGGTCCGCCGCTCGCCGGCGATGGTGGCCGGAACGGTGCGGACGAAGGGATCGCCGAAGCCGGTGGTCGTCGGGGCGCCACCATCCTCGATCAGCTCGATCCCGCTCTGGACGACCTCGGCGGCGTCGGCCGCCTCGACGGCGCGGACATAAGCGGCGTTGACCATTGCCAGGCGCTGGTCGGGCCCGCGATGCCAGACCGGGAACGGCGCGGCCTCGATCAGGCCGGTCAGCGCCTCGAGCGCCGCGGCGTGGCGGCCGAGATCGTCGCGAAGGTCCGCTCGCTCGTCCTCGCCCTCGGTGGCGTCGGTCAGCCAGAGCAGCGCGGTGCCGCCCGGCCACGGCGCCGGCGCCGGGCCGCCCTCGATCCTCAGGATTCGACGCGATCCGGCGGGGCGGAGCGCGTGGACGAAACTGCCGCCTGCCGCCGCCTCGGCGACCGCTTCGATCAGTGCCGCGGCATCCTCCTCGTCGAAGGTCGCGCGGGCAAGCGCGTCGAACCGCTCCGGCAGCCGGTCGAAGCCGAGCAGGCCGGCGGCGCGCGCGCCGGCGACGCGGCCGTCCCGCGCCACGATCAAGGCCGTCGCCGGCGATGCGTCGAGCAGGGCCTGGGCCCGATCGATCCCGCGGGTGCCGCCGTCCCTGCGACGTAGGCCGTAGACGAGGCCCCAGAGCCCGAGCAGCAGCCACGCACCGCTGACGAAGGCGATCGCCGCCACCGCAATCGGGCTCAAGGAAATCATCGGCGGCGTGCGGCCCGGTGAAGGCGTGGATGGCGCATAGCCCGACTGTTTAGACGCCGCCGCCGCGCAGCGGAAGCGCTCGCCGCGCGTTTAGCATTCGGCCCCTTTGCTTCCCCTCCAACGAGGCGCAAAAAGGGAGCCTGGAGGTCGACCATGCGCATTCTCCCATTCCTTGCCCTCGCCTGCGTGGGCTGCGTCCAATCGGATGCCGGCATCGACGTCGCGAGCGCGGAGGCCGATACGGCCAGGGCGGTCAGCGGCATGAGCGCCGGCGCGCCGCAAGCCTGCGTCCATCGCAGGGAACTGAGATCGACCAAAGTAATCGGCGGCGGCGAGGCCTTCCTGTTCGAGGGCCGAAGCGGCACCTCCTATCTCAATCGCCCGCACGGCAGCTGCACCGGCGGACCGTCCGACACCTTGCGCTTCACCTCCCCCGACGTGCGCATCTGCCAGGGCGACGACGTGCAGATGGTCGGGCCGGGCGGGCTCCGCGGTGGCAGCTGCACGCTGACCGAATTCGTGCCCTATCGCGCGGCGTCCTGAGCTGCGACCAGCGCGGCGAGATCGTCCGCGGTGACCGGAGGCGCGCAGAGAAAGCCCTGATAGAGGGTGCAGCCCTCGCGGGCGAGGAGTCCGAGCTGCTCGTCGCTCTCGACTCCTTCCGCGATGACCTCCAGGCCCAATGAGCGCGCCATGTCGATGACGCCGCGCACAACGATGCGGTCGCGCGGAGAGCCCGAAATGTCGTCGCTGAGGCGCTTGTCGATCTTGAGATAATCGAGCGGCAACGCCTTCAGATAGGCGAGGCTCGAATAGCCGGTGCCGAAATCGTCGATGGCGACGCGCAACCCGCCTTCGCGAAGCTCGGCGAGCAGGCGCGCGGCTGCGGCGAGATCCTCGATGAGCCCGTCCTCGGTGACCTCGACCGTCAGCCGCGCCGGATCGAAGGCGCTGTCGCCCACCATCGCAAGGAACTGGGCGGCGAAATCAGGGCGCACTATATCGGCGGCGGTGATGTTGACCGAGAGGCGCAGGTTCGCGAGCGCCGCGGGCCAGTTTGCCGCCGCCTGGATCGCCTTGCGCTGCACATGGTCGGAGAGCTGAGCGAGATAGTCCGAGCGCTCGGCGACCCCGAACAGGGTCCCCGCCCCAAGCTCGCCGAGCAGAGGATGGCGCCAGCGGGCCAGTGCCTCGGCACCGACGATCGCGCCGCCGGCGATCGAGACCTGGGGCTGGAAGCGGATTTCGACCTGGTCCTGATCGAGCGCGCGCCGGAGATCGACGGCGAGCCGGTCGCCGAGCGCGCTGTCTTGCTCCGCGCCCTCCTCCAGAACCCTGACCGGCGCATTCTCGGCGGCTCGCGCTTCGGCAAGCGCGGCGCTCGCCCGGCGAAGCAGGCTGGCGACGTCGTCGCCTGCGGCCGAGGCGACGACCCCCGCGCGGCTTGCAAGGGTTATGGCATGGTCGCCGGACACGAAAGGCCGCGCGATCGCCTCCACCAGCTGGCCTGCGAGGAATCGCCCCTCGGCGAGGCACGCGGGCGCGGAGAGCAGGATTGCGAATTCGGCGCCCGCGACCCGTGCCACCAGCCGGCGGTGGACGTCGGGCTCGACATGGCGCTCGATCCGCCGCGCGACCGCCTGGAGCACGGAATCGCCGGTCGAGCGGCCGAAAGCGGCGTTGATCGCGTCGAACCGACTGACGGCGACCAGGAGCACGATAATGCCTTCCGGTAAGCGACGCGAGACCCAGCCGCGCGCAGCCGCGCCGTCGGGAAGGCCGGTCAGCGAATCGCGGGTCGCCCCCGCTCGGCCGAGAGTCTCGGTACGGCCGACCACCGCCTTGCCTGAGCCGGCCAGGCGGACATGGTGGGCCAGACGTCCCTCCTCCGCCCCGCCATGCGCGAAGGCGGTCGCCTCGCCGGTCGTGACCAGCCGGTCGACCGCAGCACGGGCCGCCTGCCGCCCCTCGGCGTCCAGCTTCCGGAACAGCTCGAGCAAGGTCACCCGCCCACCTTCGGCGTCGCCGAGCCCGGCCTTGCGCGCCAGCGCCGCACTCAGCTCGACCGTTCGCGAGCCGGGCTCCCAGCGCCAGGAGCCGGATTCGGCTTCGTCGATGGCGCGGCGGGCGCCTCCGCCCCCGACGCGCTCCGCATGACGGCGTGCAAAGAGCAGGGCTTGAAGCAATTGCGGTTCGGTGAATGGGCTGGCGAGGAAATGGGTGGCGCCCGCCTGCCGAAGCTCGTCGAGCGCGCCTTCGTCGTTGCGCGAGACGAGGACGAGCATCGCGGCGGCATTGGCCTCGACCGGGTCCCCGAGTGCGCGGACTGCGGCGAGCCCCTCCTCGATCGCGCCGCGGGCATCGACCAAAGCGACCGCCGCGCGCGAGGCTAGGAATCGCATCTCGGCATTGGCGGCACGGCGCGCCGCGAGCGGCTGCCAGCCCGCGCTCTCGGCAAGTGCCGAAAGCTCGTCGCGATGACGGAACGAGAGGATGAACAGAGGCGGCGCCCGGCCGGCGGCTTCCATCTCCTTCACGCCCCCTGCCCAGTTCACACCCATCGTCGCGGTCTACCCCGCGCGCTGGAGCGCGCCAACCGGGCGGCGCGGGCGCGGCCCAGCGTGGGACAGTCCCCGCTTGCCGCCTCGCCGCCTTCACCCTAGCAAAGCGGGCATGGGCCAGACAGGGGAGAAGGACGCGCCCGCGATGGCGCTGGTCGCATCGACCGCGAGGGCGGCGATGGCGGCGGAGAAAATGCTGCGCAAGCGCTACCCGTTCGTGCCGATGGAGGAGGCGGAGCTGGTCATCGCGCTCGGCGGCGACGGCTTCATGCTCCAAACCCTGCACGAGATGCTGGACCGCGACCGGGTCTGCCCGGTCTTCGGCATGAACCGCGGCACGGTCGGCTTCCTGATGAACGAGTGGCGGATCGACCGGCTCGCCGAGCGCGTCGCTGCTGCCAAGGCCTTCTCGGTCGCGCCGCTGCACATGATCGCGCGCCGGGTCGACGGAAGCGAGCAGCGCACCCACGCGATCAACGAAGTCTCCCTGCTCCGCGAGACCAGGCAGACGGCGTGGATCGAAGTATCGGTCAATGGCCGCGTGGTGCTTCCGGAGCTCGTCTGCGACGGCGTGCTGGCGGCGACCCCGGCCGGATCGACCGCTTACAACCTCTCGGCGCAAGGGCCGATCCTCCCGCTCAACTCGAAGCTGGTCGCGTTGACCCCGATCAGCCCGTTCCGTCCGCGACGGTGGCGCGGGGCCCTCGTCGCGGACGATGTGAAGATCGGATTTCGGGTGCTCGATCCGGTCAAGCGGCCAGTTCTGGCAGTCGCCGACCAGCTCGAGGTGCGCGAGGTCGAATCGGTCGAGGTGCAGACGGATCGGAGCCGGGTCCTCACCTTGCTGTTCGACCCCGAGCATGCATTGGACGAGCGGATCGCCATGGAGCAGTTCGCGGTCTGAAAAAGCGTCCGCAACCGCTTGCAACCGGCCGAAACCCGCTGCTATAGGCCCGCTCGCCCAACGGCTGCTCCCCGGTAGCTCAGCGGTAGAGCGTTCGACTGTTAATCGAATGGTCGCCTGTTCGAATCAGGCCCGGGGAGCCATTTTCCATCGCCGCTACAGTTCCGCCAGCTCCGGCTTGCGCGCGTCATATTCGCGCCTGCGCTCCTCGGTCGCGGTGACCTGGAAGTCGCGCGGTATCGCCTCCTCGCCGGCGATTCCCCAGGCGGCCTGGACTCCGCGCGGGAAGCCGGACCGCTCCGAATAATCGCGGGTCTCGCCTTTCTTCTCGGTGGTCTCCGAGGTCAGGGTGAGCGCGGTGACGAGGTCGATCGCGGTGATTCCGAGCACGGCCGCGATCGCCATCGTTCGGTTGCGGTCGCTGCCGTCGCCGGCATTGCCGTCCTTCGGCCCCGCCATAAGCGTGGCAAGATCGACGAGGTCGCCGGCGACCCGGCTCCAGATCGCTGGCGCGGGCGTGTCGGACAGCGCCCAGATGCCGGACTGGATTTCTCTCAGGCCATAGCCCTGCAAGAGACGCTCGCGCCCTTCGACGCCGGTTGCGCGGGCGACTCGCCCGGGTGCGAACAGCTCGGCGACGCCCAAGGCGATGCTGAACCAGCCGAGGTTGCGGGCCATCCGGTCCGCGGTGGTGAGGCTGCGGTCGGGCCGCTTGGTCACCAAGGTCGATGCTTCGTTCATGTCGACTGGCTCCTTAGGGCTTCAGCATCACTTTGATGCAGCTGTCGTTCTTCTGCTCGAACACGCGGTACATGCCGGGCCCTTCGCTGAGATCGGCCTTGTGGGTGATGACGAAACTGGGATCGATCTCGCCGGCCTCGATCCGGCGGGTGAGGTCGTCGGTCCAGCGCCGGACATGGGTCTGGCCCATGCGGAAGGTCAGGCCCTTGTTCATCGCCATGCCGAACGGGATCTTGTCGACCAGGCCCGAATAGACCCCGGGGATCGAGAGCACGCCGCCGCCGCGGCAGACGTAGATCATCTCGCGAAGCACATGGGCGCGGTCGCTGACCATCATCGCCGACTGCTTGACCCGGTCCAGCATCGAATCGACGTGGCTGGAGGCGTGCGCCTCGAGGCCGACGGCGTCGATGCACTTGTCGGGGCCCTTGCCGTCGGTGAGCTCGTTGAGGCGCTCGAGGACGCTCTCCTCCTCGAAGTTGATCGTGTCGGCGCCCGCTGCGGCCGACATGCTCAGCCGGTCGCCGAGCCGGTCGATCGAGACGACGCGCTTGGCGCCGAGCAGCACGGCGCTTCGGATCGCCATCTGGCCGACCGGGCCGGCGCCCCAAATGGCGACGACGTCGGTGCGCTTGATGTCGGCCTGGACTGCGGCCTGCCAGCCGGTCGGGAAGATGTCGCCGAGGAACAGGGCCTGCTCGTCGGTGAGCGAATCCGGGATCTTGATGTGGGTCGCGTCGGCGAACGGCACCCTCAGATATTCGGCCTGGCCGCCCTGGTAGCCGCCGGTGAGGTGGGTGTAGCCGAACAGGCCGGCGGTGCGATGGCCGAAGACCTTGTCGGCGAGCTCGCCGTTTCGGTTCGAGCGCTCGCAGAGCGAGAAATTGCCGCGGCGGCACTGGTCGCATTCGTCGCAATTGATCGTGAAGGGAATGACGACCCGCTCGCCCTTCCTGAGCTTGCTCACGGCCGAACCGGTCTCGACCACCTCGCCCATCATCTCGTGGCCCATGACGTCGCCGGGCTTCATCGCTGGAATGTAATTGTGGAACAGGTGAAGATCGGACCCGCAGATCGCGCAGGACGTGACCTTGATGATCGCGTCCTTCGGATCCTCGATCGCAGGATCGGGGACGGTGTCGTAGCGCACGTCCATTTTGCCGTGCCAAACCAGGGCTTTCATTGTGGTTCCTCCCGTTGGGGTGCTCCCTGAACGCCCGTTGGTTGATCCCGGGGCCAGCGGCGCCGGGGCGCCGGTCCGAGCGCCGCCACGCATTGTCGCTGCGCCTCCGAACCGACCGCGCCGGGTCGGAACATCGATCAAGTCCGGCGGTTGGAATCGCCAAAATCCGAATGGAGGAAAGAGATGGCGACGAAGACGAAATCCGGGAGCCGGTCGCGCAGCGGCAGCAGCAACAACTCTGCCTTCAGCTGGGGCCGCGGCCAGACCGGCGTGATCGCCGCGGCAGCGGTGGCCGGCGCCGCGGTCGGCCTCGCAGCGAACATGGGCCGCAAGCTGTTCGTGCAGTTCGCGAGCACGGGCGGCGCGCGCTGGGACGAGGCGCTGGCCAACGAGCATCGGATGACCCTGATGACCTTCGACAAGATCGAGGCGACCTCCGACGACCAGACGACGATGCGCTCGCACCTGCTCGCCAAGCTGAAATATCAGCTCACCAAGCATGCGCTGGAGGAGGAGAACGTCATCTATCCGGCGCTTCGCCAGGCGAACATCGCGCACGACGCCGACTCGCTCGAGGGCGAGCACGGCTATGTGAAGACCTATCTCTATGAGCTTGAGACCATGCCGAACGGCAGCGCGGAGTGGCTGGCGCGGGTCCGCGATTTCCGCACGATGATCGAGGAGCATATGCGGATGGAGGAGGAAGAGGTCTTCCCGACCCTCGCAACCTCGCTGAGCGAGGCGCAATCGAGCCGGCTGACGGCGATGATGAACAAGGAAGGCGCCAAGATCGCCTGACCTTCGCCCAAGCACACGAAAAAGGCGCCGGGGTCATCCCCCGGCGCCTTTTCCTTATCGGCCTGGCAACGCCCTCAGATGGCGCCGTGGCAGTGCTTGTACTTCTGGCCCGATCCGCAGGGGCACGGCGCGTTACGGCTGACCGGCGCGATCGTCTCCCCGCCCTCGTCGCTCTGCGGCAGCTCTGGCTCCGGGATTTGAAGCGGCGGAAGCCGCGAGAGGATGTTGCCGGTCGCCGCGTCGATGTCGGCTGTGTCGTCCTCGCCGGTGAACGGGTCGATATGGTGGGTGATGAAGTCCGGCATCTCCGGAAGCTCGGGCTCGGAGAAGCTGAAGCTCGCCTTCGAGAGGGTAGCCGTCACGTCCTCGCGGATCGCGATCAGCATGCGCTCGAACTGGGCGAAGGCCTCATGCTTATATTCGTCGATCGGCTTCTTCTGCGCATAGGCGCGAAGGTGGATGACCTGGCGGAGCGCATCGAGCATCGCGAGATGGTCCTTCCAGTGCTGGTCGAGCGACTGGAGGAGGATGCTCTTCTGGATCTGCTGATACATGCCCGGCTGGAGCTCGGCGACCTTGGCGTCGATCTCGGCATCGACCATCGCCTGAATGCGCTCGACGAACATCTCCGGGTCGACCGCCTCTTCCTTGAGCCAGTCGTCGATCGGCGGATTGATCGCGAACACCGTCTCCAGCCGATTCTTGAGATGGGCGATATCCCACTGCTCCGGGAAGCTGTTGGGCGGGCAAGCCTCACCGACGATGCTGTTCACCGTCTCGATCCGCATGTCGTCGATGACGTCGCCGACGCTTTCGGAATCCATGATCTCGGCGCGCTGCTCGTAGATGACCTTGCGCTGGTCGTTCATGACGTCGTCATATTCGACGACCTGCTTGCGGATGTCGTAGTTGCGCGCCTCGACCTTCTTCTGCGCGGTCTCGATCGCCTTGGAGATCCAGGGCGAGATGATCGCCTCGCCGTCGGCCAGATTCTTGTTCATCAGGCGAGCGAACATGGTCTGCGGCCCGAAGATGCGGAGCAGGTCGTCGTCCAGCGACAGATAGAAGCGGCTGAGGCCAGGGTCGCCCTGCCGGCCCGAACGGCCGCGCAGCTGGTTGTCGATACGCCGGCTCTCGTGGCGCTCGGTGCCGAGCACGAACAGGCCGCCGGCGGCGAGCACGCGCTCCTTCTCGGCGGAGACCTCGGCGCGGATCCGCTCCTCGGCGGCCTCGCGCTCCGGCCCCTCGGGCATGTCGCCCAGCTCGTCCTGGATCCGGAACTCGGCATTGCCGCCAAGCTGAATGTCGGTGCCGCGACCGGCCATGTTGGTGGCGATGGTCACCGCACCGATCCGGCCCGCCTGGGCGACGATATGCGCCTCCTGCTCGTGGTGGCGGGCGTTGAGGACCGCGTGGCGCACTCCGTCGCGGTTGAGGAATTCGGACAGCAGTTCCGATTTCTCGATCGATACGGTGCCGACCAGCACCGGCTGGCCGGACTGCTGCTTCTCCTTGATCGCCTTGGCGATCGCGCCGAACTTGTCGGTCTGGTTCTTGTAGAATTCGTCGTCCTCGTCCCTGCGCTGGACGGGCAGGTTGGTCGGGATGGTGACGACGCTCATCTTGTAGATGTCGTAGAATTCCGGCGCCTCGGTCGCGGCGGTGCCGGTCATGCCCGACAGCTTCGGGTACATTCGGAAATAATTCTGGAAGGTGATCGAGGCGAGGGTCTGGTTCTCGGGCTCGATCTTGACGCCCTCCTTGGCCTCGACCGCCTGGTGGAGACCCTCGGACCAGCGCCGGCCCTCCATCATTCGCCCGGTGAACGGATCGATGATGACGACCTTATCGTCCTTCACGATGTAATCGATGTCGCGTTTGTACGCGACGTTCGCGCGGAGCGCCTGGTTGAGGTGGTGGACGACCTGGGTGTTCTCGTAATCGTAGAGGTTGGTGCCGACGAGCAGCCCTTCCGCCTCAAGCACCCGCTCCATCCGCTCGGTGCCTTCCTCGGTCAGAAGGA
>JAEWCW010000174.1 GCA_023390415.1 Pseudomonadota bacterium
CAATTGCTCCTGCGTCCATTCGCGCTCGGCGCGGAGCACGCGCAGGCGGCTCTTCATGGCCGCGAATCCCGGATGAACGGGCTGACCGCGCCGAATACGCCCCAGAAGAGGGGATAGACGAGCCACAGCGGCACCGCCGGAAGGCCAAGGAACTGCTCGCCGAGCCCCGCCGCGACCGCGGCGACCATCGTGATCCCGGACGCGGCGACGATGCCCTTCAGCGTGATCGCGCGGACGAACTCGTCGGCACGGGCGATGGCCTGGAAGGCGACGACGAACTGAAGGGCGACGGAGAGGGTCATGACGATGACGATGAGCGCGACCAAGGCAGGCGGAAGGGCATCGTTGCGATCCGCCCGGCTCAACAGGGCAACGCCGGCGAGGAAGCCGACCCAGTTCAGGACCGAGGCGATCGTGTAGCGGCGCGACCAGGGCAACCCGTCCATATGTAAGAACCTCACGACGAAATGTCGTGTATGCCTTACGTCATGGAAAGTAGGCCTGTCAATCCAAGTCCGTCATGCCAGCGCAGGCTGGCATCTCAGGACGAGAGGTCGCAGGCGCGGATGGAGGGCGCCCCGGATGCTCGCTGCATCGAGGCCGCGTGAAATCCCGCTGAGATCCCAGCCTTCGCTGGGATGACGGTCTCGCTCTGGTGGGGCGGCCTAGACGGCGCCGCTGAACGTGTCGCAGGCGCGCGGGTCGGCGGTTTCAATGCCGCGCCTCAGCCAGGCCATGCGCTGGGCGGAGGTGCCGTGGGTGAAGCTTTCGGGGGCGACCCGGCCCTGCGAGCGGCGCTGAAGGGTGTCGTCGCCGATCGCCTCGGCGGCGCGCATCCCCTCCTCGATGTCGCCGGGCTCGAGCCGCTCGCGATTCCGGCCGGCCCAGACGCCCGCATAGCAATCGGCCTGGAGCTCGACCCGGACCTGGACCTGGTTGCCCTGCGCGGCGGAAAGCCGGCGTTGCTCGCGATTGGCCTGCTCCAGCGTGCCGGTAAGGAACTGGATATGGTGGCCGACTTCGTGCGCGATGACATAGGCCTGGGCGAAATCGCCCGCCGCGCCGAAGCGGCGGTGGAGCTCGTCGAAGAAGCTGGTGTCGAGGAAGATGCGGTTGTCGGTCGGGCAGTAAAAGGGGCCCATGGCGGACTGCGCGACCCCGCAGCCGGACTGGCCGGTGCCGGCGTAGAAGACGAAGCCCGGCGCGCGATAGGTCTCGCCCCGCTCCTGGAAGATCCGGGACCACGTGTCCTCGGTGAGCGCGAGGACGCGGCAGGAGAAGGCGCTGATGTCGTCGACCCGGCATGCCGCGGGTCCGGTCCCGGCGACCGCTTTGCCGGTGCCGGACTGCCCCGAGGCCTGCTGCTGCGGCGCGTAGCCGCCGGTCCCGGTGCCGGAGCCGCCGCCGAAGGTGCTGAGCGCGCAATAGCCGAGCAGCAGGATCAGCGCGCCGCCAATGCCAAAGCGGCTGAGCACCAGCCCAAAGAGCAGGCCGAACATGCCGCCACCGCCCCCGAACCCGCCGCCGCCAAAATTCTGACCGCGCTGGTCCTCCACATTGTCGCTGAAGCGATAATCGTCGAGACGCATGGCGGGATCTCCGGGGAGGATGTGCCGGGACAATGCGCGGCTCACCGGGAGGTTGCAAACCGGGCGCCGGCGCGCGAATGGCCGCTGCTGTACAGGAGACTTCGCCCATGTTCCTCAAAGGCAAGACCGCACTCGTCACCGGATCGACCTCGGGCATCGGCCTCGCCATCGCGCGCGCCTTCGCGGCAGAGGGCGCGGCGGTGATCCTCAACGGCTTCGGGCCGGCCGACCAGATCGAGGAGATCCGCCACGGGCTGGAGACGATCAGCGGCGCGCCGGCGCGCTACAGCGGTGCCGACCTCACCAAGGCCGAGGAGATCGAGGCGATGGTGGCGGAGGCCGAGGCGCTGGGCGGCGTCGACATCCTGGTCAACAATGCCGGCATGCAGCATGTCGCGCCGATCGACCAGTTCCCCACCGAGAAATGGGATTTGCTGATCGCCCTGAACCTGACCGCGCCCTTCCACACGATCCGGCTGACGCTGCCGGGGATGAAGGCCAAGGGCTGGGGCCGGATCATCAACACCGCCTCGGCGCACAGCCTGGTCGCGAGCCCGAACAAGGCGCCCTATGTCGCCTCCAAACACGGCATTGCGGGGCTGACCAAGGGGGTGGCGCTGGAGACCGCGACGACGGGCGTTACCGTCAATTGCATCAGCCCAGGCTATGTCTGGACGCCTTTGGTCGAGAACCAGATCCCGGACACGATGAAGGCGCGCGGCCTGACCCGCGAGCAGGTGATGAACGACGTCCTCCTCGCCGCCCAGCCGACCAAGAAGTTCGTGACGGTCGACCAAGTCGCCGCCTTCGCCCTCTTCCTCTGCCGCGACGAGGCAAGCGCGATCACCGGCGCAAACCTGAGCATGGACGGGGGATGGACGGCGGCTTGACCGCTTCCTTTTTCGTCGCGCCGGTGCTCTTAATGCGCGGATGACGATCCTCCTCGCCGCCGCCTTGCTCGCGATCGCCTCGGCGGCTTCCGCCGACCAGCCCGAGCCCGGCTGCACGGCCCCCGGCCAGACCGCTTGCGCGCGGGGCGAGCGGCAGCGGACGTGGCGACAGGTGGCGACGGACGACGACCGGCGGCGCATCCGCGAGTGGCGGAGCGCGTTCGTCGAGGCGCTCGGCGAGGCGCGCGGATCGGGCCATGGCGACGAGATTGCGCGCGAAGGGGCGCTGCTCCAGCCGGATTCGGCGCTCGACGGGGCGGCGCTTCCGCCCGGCGACTATCGCTGCCGGACGATCAAGATCGGCAGCCAGGGCGAAGGCGGGCTCGATTACATCGCCTACCCCTGGTTCCGCTGCCGGGTCGCGCCGGATGCGCATGGCGACATCCGGTTCACCAAGCTCAACGGCTCGCAGCGGCCGGTGGGACGGCTCTTTGCCGAGCACGATTTGCGCCAGATCTTCCTCGGGACGCTCGAGCTTGGCGACGAGAGCCAGGCGCTGCGCTACGGTCGCGACCGGCTGCGCAACATGGCCGGGATCGTCGAACGCATCGGCGACCGGCGCTGGCGGATGCTGCTCCCCTACCCGCATTTCGAATCGACGCTCGACGTGATCGAGCTCGTCCCGTCGCCGTGAAAGGACACCCGCCATGTTCAGACGCACTCTCATCGCGCTCGCGCTCGCGGGCGCCGCGATGACCAGCCCGGCCGCCGCCGATCCGCTCGGGGACGCCGTCCGCCGCGACCTGCCGTCGCTGATGGAGATCTACCGCGACTTCCACGCCAATCCCGAGCTCAGCATGCAGGAGACGCGCTCCGCCGGGATCATGGCGGAAGAGGCGCGGCGGCTGGGCTTCGACGTGACGACCGGGGTCGGACAGACGGGCGTGGTCGCGGTGATGCGCAACGGGCCGGGGCCGACGCTCCTGATCCGCGCCGACATGGACGGGCTCCCGGTTGCCGAGCAGACCGGCCTCCCCTTCGCCAGCCGCGCCCGCGGCCGGACTCTCACCGGCGAGGATTCGCCGGTGATGCACGCCTGCGGCCACGACACCCACATGACCGCCTGGATCGGCACCGCCCGGCGGCTTGCAGCGACCCGCAGCTCATGGTCCGGAACGGTGGTGATGATCGCCCAGCCCGGCGAGGAGATCGGCACCGGCGCGCGGGCGATGATCGAGGACGGGCTCTTCACCCGCTTCCCCAAGCCGACCCACGCCATCGCCTTCCATGATTCGGCGAGCCTCCAGGCCGGCGTCATCGGCTATTCGGTCGGGCCGGCGCTGGCCAACGTCGACTCGGTGGACATCGAGGTGCGCGGGGTCGGCGGCCACGGCGCCTATCCACATACGACCCGCGACCCGATCGTGCTTGCGAGCCGGATCGTTTCCTCCCTCCAGACCCTGGTCAGCCGCGAGATCAACCCGATCGATTCGGCGGTGGTGACGGTCGGCAGCTTCCACGCCGGCACCAAGCACAACATCATCTCCGACCATGCGAACCTGCAGCTGACCGTGCGCAGCTTCACGCCCGAGGTGCGGCGCACCCTGCTTGACGGCATCCGCCGGATCGCGCGGGGCGAGGCGATCGCCGCGGGCGTGCCCGAGGACCGGATGCCCGTCGTCACGATCCGCGAGGCCGAATATACGCCGGCCACGGTCAACACCGATCCGTTCACCACCAGCGTCGCCGCGATGTTCCGCGAGCGCTTCGGCGCGAACCGCGTCCAGCAGGTGCCGCCGGTGATGGGGGGCGAGGATTTCAGCCGCTACCACCTCGCCGATCCGAGCATCCAGAGCATGATCTTCTGGGTGGGCGGAGTGCCCGAGGCGGCATGGCGCGAGGCCGGCGGGGACACCTCCCGCCTGCCCTCGCTGCACAGCCCCTTCTGGGCGCCCGAGGCCGAGACGGTGATCGCGACCGCGACCGAGGCGATGGTGACGGCCGCAACGGGGATTTTGCGGCGGCGGTAAGGGGCGGGAGCTGCAGCGCCGGTGCAACATCGTCATGCCAGCGAAGGCTGGCATCTCGGCGGGGGTTCGCTCGGCCTAAATGCAGCGCTGCACCAACGGCGGCGTCATCTCGTCCTGAGATCCCAGCCTTCGCTGGGATGACGAGTGTGGCTCGGGCGTCCGGGCAGCGTCGCACCGGCGGCGGCGGTTTTGCTCAGCTGCCCCAGACTTCCCTCAGGCGGGCATCCCTTCCGCAGCGGGCTCGGTAGAAATTGTAGCGGATCGGATTCCGGCGTGCGTAATCCTGGTGATACGCCTCGGCCTCGGTGAAGGGGCCCAGCGGAAGGATCGGGGTGACGACTCGGCCGCCCAAGGTCCGGTTCGCCTCGGCGAGCGCGGCCTCGGCTGCGCGGCGCTGGTCGGCATCGGCGACGAAGATCGCGGTGCGGTAGCTGTCCCCGCGGTCGCAGAACTGCCCGCCGGCGTCGGTCGGATCGACGGTGCGGAGGAAGCGGCGGACGAGATCGGCATAAGAGATGCGGCCGCGATCGAAGCGGACGCGCACCGACTCGTAATGGCCGGTGCCGCCGGCCGAGACCTCGTCATAGGTGGGGTTGGCGGTGTGGCCGCCGGTAAAGCCGGAAACGGCATCGATCACGCCAGGGATATGCTCGAAATCGGATTCGGTGCACCAGAAGCAGCCGCCGGCGAAGACCGCGGTGCCGATCCGCTCCGCCGGGACGTTGGGCGTCGGCGGCGGGTCGCTTCCCCCGCAGGCCCCGAGAAGGAGCAGGAGGAGCAGAGTAACCGCCAGCCGGATCATTCGCGCAGCGCTTTCCGGATGACGAGCTTGAGGCCGGACCAGGTCTCGTCGACGGCGCAGACCTTGACGTCGACCAGGCCATGCGGGAGCGCGACCTCGCGCACGACATCCTCCGTGATGTCGGTCGCGACCTTAGACGCTTTCTTGGGCCAGGACACCCAGATCATGCCTGCCGGCGCGAGCAGAGGGCGGAGCTCGGCGACCAGCGCCTCGAGCTCGGCGCGCGAGGCGGTGGAGACAAAGGCGAAATCGAGGCCGGGCTCGGGCGCCGCGAGCCAAGCGCCGCCCAGCTCCGTCGCGACCGAAGCCGGCATGTTGACGCGCCAGGCGCGGAGGCCGGGTTTCAGGCCGAGCTTGTCGGCGAGCTTACGGCCCGAATAGCCGGCGCTCAACGGCCGAGGGCGCGGGCGAGCGCCTGCTCGAGGTCGATCGTGCGATAGGGCTTGGTGACCAGGGGCACGTCGCGGTGCGGGCCGCAGCCGTCGGCGCCGTAGCCTGTCGAGAAGATGAAGGGCGTGCCGGCAGCCTTGAGATCGTCGGCGACGGGTAGGCTCGCCTCGCCGTTGAGATTGATGTCCAGCATCGCGACGTCGAACCCGCCGCGATTGGCCGCGGCAAGCGCCTCGGCGAGTGTCTGGGCGCAGGCGACGACGTCGCAGCCGATGGCGCGGAGCATGTCCTCAGCGGTCATAGCTATGATCGGCTCGTCCTCGACGAGCAGCACCCGAAGCCCGGCGAGCGCACTCATTGTCCGGACGGCCGCGGGGCGGCGTCGGCGAGCGAGGCGTCGATGCGGCAGGTCAGGCCCTCGGGCGGAAAATCGAACCGGGCGCCGCCCGAAAGGTCGGCGGCGAGCGCGCGCTCGATCATCCGGAAGCCGAAGCCGCGGCCGGTCGGCGGCGTGACGGGCGGGCCGCCGCGCTCCTCCCACTCGATCGTCAGCTGGTCGCCGTCGACCTGCCACTCGACTGTGACCCGACCTTCCGGCCGCGACAGGGCGCCATATTTGGCGGCATTGGTCGAGAGCTCGTGGAGCGCCATGACCAGCGAGACCGCGGCCTTGGGGTTGAGCCGCACGGGCGGGCCGGACCAGGCGATCCGGGTGCCGCTGCCATTGTGGAGGCCGAGCGCCTCGTGGACGAGCTCGTCGAGAGTCGCGCCCTCCCAGCTTTCGCGGGTGAGGAGATCGTGGGCGGCCGCGAGGGCGGCGAGGCGGTGCTGGAAGGCGCCCCGCGCCTCGCCCATGTCGCGATCGTCCTTGAAGCTCTGCAGGGCGAGGCCCTGGACGAGGGCGAGGGTGTTCTTAACCCGGTGGTTCAATTCGTTGACGAGGAGCCGCTGGCGCGCCTCGGCGCGGCGGCGCTCGGTGACGTCGCGGGCGATGGCGTGGAGGCCGACGGGCTTGCCCGACGGGTCGAGCGTCAGGGTCGAATTGACCTCCCACTGCATCTCGCGGCCATCGCGCGCGATCACGTCGAGCTCGTGCCGCGTGGTCCCGCCCGCGCGCAGCTTGCGCTCGAGCATGTCGGCCGCCTGGGCGCGGCCGGACGGGGTCAGGAAATCGTCCATCGGACGGCCGATCACCTCCTCGCGGGTCATCGCCATCGCGGCGGCCGCGGCCGGGTTGCAGTCGGTGATCCGGCGCTGGAGATCGGCGGTGATGATGAGGTCGTTCGCCTGCTCGAAGATCCGCCGGTAGCGCTCCTCGCTTCGGCGAAGCTCGGATTCGGCGCGGGCGCGGCTGACCTCGCGTGAGATGTGCTCGATCGCGGACGCGAGCAGGGCTTCCTGATGGTCGGTCCAGACCCGCGGACGATCGGCATGCGCGACAAGCATGGCGCGACCGGCCTGGGTGTTGATGATCGGCACGCAGAGGATCGCCCCAACCTCGATCGCCGCATAGCGCGCGCGGACCTCCGGGTCGGAGATCCGGGGGCTCCCGGCGACGTCGTCGATTCGGATCGTCCCGCCGGCGCGAAGATCCTCGTGCACGTTCTCGCCGGCGTCGCGGATCGGATAGATGCCGCTGATGTCGTCGGCGCCGCCGCTACAATGGCAGGCGAGGATTGCGAGCGTCCCGGCCTTGTCGTCGAACTCGGCATAGCAGAGGCGCGCGACGTCCATCTCCTCGGCGATCAGATCGAGCGCGACGTCGAGCACCTGCTCGACGGTCGGAAGCAAGCGGAGCTGCTCGGCGAGCCGGAGCATCAAGGCGTCGCGGCGGGCGCGCAGCACATATTGCGTGCTCTCGCGGACCTGGGCGAGGATTCCGCCGATCGCGCCGTCCTCGCCCGCCACCGGCAGAAGGGAATAGGACCAGTAGCTGTCGTAGACGGCGCCGTTCAGGTTTCGCACCAGCAGCGTGTCGAGCATGTTGACCGCCTCGCCCTCAAGGAGGACCCGCGCGAACTGGTCCTTCAGAACCGGCCAGACGTCGGAGAGGGTCTCGGAGGCGGGGCGGCCCATCGCCCAGGGGTGGCGATCGCCGAGGATCCTTGCCCAGCCGTCATTGTAGAGAAAACGATGGTCGGGGCCCCAATAGACGGCCGAGGCGGTCGTGGAGCGCAGCGCGATGCCGAGCGCCGAGCGCAGCGACTGCGGCCAATCGTGGATCGGGCCGAGCGGAGTCGACGCCCAGTCGTGGGCGCGGATCAGCGCACCCGTCTCACCCCCGCCGGCAAGGAAGGCCTTGAGTTCAGGCAAGGAAGTGGCTGTCCGGGCGAGGCATTTCGATCTGATCTAGAGCGAGGGAGGCACGGCGCGCAAGCGGGTCAGGCGCGCGCGGAGATCACCAAGGCGGACATTGGAAGGCTGAGGCCGTCGGCGCCGGCATGTTCGGCAAGCGCTTCGGCGACCGCCGACTCGGCCTCGGCGATCGTCACGCCCCGCGCTTCCAGCTCCAGCGCGAGCGGGGAGCCTGCGCAGATTCCGTGCGCGGCCGCCGCCGGATCGGGCACGTTGCTCGTCGTCGCGACCGTCTCGATCCCGATCGCGTCGAAGCCGGCGGCGACCAGCTCACGCTCGATCCGCGCCTGATCGTGATAGCCGAAGGGCACGCGCTCGATAAACGAGGCGCCGCCGTCCGGCATCAGCGCGGCGACCGCGTCGGCCGTGACCTTCGACAGCAGGTTGCGATCGAGCCGGTCCCAGACGTTGAACAGGAAGAGGCCTCCGCGCTTCAGCACGCGCCGCGCCTCGGCATAAGCGGCAACCCTGTCCGGGAAGAACATCGCCCCGAACTGGCAGAGGACGAGATCGAAGGCGCCGTCCGCGAACGGCAGCTGCCCGGCATCGGCGGGCTGGAAGATCACGCGCGGCGAATCGATCTTGGCCGCGGCGACGACGAGCATGTCCGGATTGAGATCGGTCGCGATGATCTCCGCATCCGGCAGCGCGCGGACGAGCGCTGCGGTGACGATGCCGGTGCCGGCCGCGGTCTCGAGAATGCGGCGGGGCGCGAGCGCTGCAGCACGCTCGGCGAGATCCCGGGCATAGGGCTCGAACAGCAGTGGACCCAGGCAGCGGTCGTAGAGGCCCGGGATGCTTCCGGTGAACGCCGTGTCGCTCTCGATCATCGCCGCGCTCCGCAAGCCTGACGCCGCCATATTAGCCGAACCCTCGGTGAAAAGCGAAGCATCGCCAACCGGTTCCGCGGAGTCCCGAGGCGGGACGGGGCGCTCGGCCGGCTTGCCGCCTCGCCCCGGCTGCCGTAATTTCCGCGCCGCCATGGCACTCAACCTGCTCTGCCGCCTGGGCCGCCACAGCGCCGAGCCCGACCCGGTCTGGAACCAGGGCTATTATTTCAGCCGCTGCACGCGCTGCGGGGCCGATATCGTGCGCACGCCCTCGGGCAGCTGGCACGTCCCCGTCGGGCAGAAGGTGGTCTGGAAGCCGCGCAAGCCGCGCGGGCGGCGGCGGGGCCCCGAGCGCTCCACCGGAGAATGATCCCAATCCTCGCGCGCCGCGGGCGAAGCTGTTAGGAGCGCAGCACAATTAGAGGCGTGCGCGTGAACGGACGAGCGGCAGACCCCTTCCCGGGAAATCGAAGCGAGACCGCGGAGGTCCTTCGCCGCGTCGACTGGAGCAAGCACCCGCTCGGCCCGATCGAGGCTTGGCCGGTGAGCCTGAAAACCGCGGTCGGCATCGTGCTCGATTCGGCGGCGATGAAGGTCATGGTCTGGGGCCGAGAAGAGAATTTCGTCTTCTACAACGATGCCTATCTGCCCTTTCTGGGCGCGGCGCGGGTCCACGGCATCGGCCGCCACTATCCGGAATACAGGCCGCACGTCTGGCCGGTGATCAAGCCGTTCATCGAGGCCGCCTTTGCCGGCAATCCGAAGGAGACCGTCCAGATGCGGGCCGTCGTCCGGCGGACGGGCGAGGAGGATTTCGGCCATTTCGCGATCACCTTCACCCCGATCCGCGACGACCAGGGCGCGATCGCCGGAGTGATGGGCGAGCTGGTCGAGACGACCGAGCATGTCGCGCTTCAGAATGCGCTGGAGGCCGAGAACCGGCGCCACCGCGAGCTGTTCGACCAGGCGCCGATTTTCATGGGACTGGCGGGGCCGCCGCCGGACTATGTCGTCCGATATACGAATCGCGCCTTCCAGAAGCTGGTCGGCAACCGCGATATCATCGGCCTCAGCACTACCGAGGCGCTTCCCGAGCTCGTGCCGCAGGGCTTCGTCGCATTGATGGACAAGGCCTCCGTGTCGAAGGAGCCGGTGATCTTCTGGGAGGCGCCCTGCATCCTGCACAACGAGGCCGACGGCAGCCCGGAGATGCATTATCTCGATTTCATCTACCAGCCCATCGTCGACGCCGACGGGGAGGTGACCGGAAGCCTTTGCGTCGGATCGGACGTCACCGAGCGTCATCTCGCCCGGGAGAAGGCGGAAAAGCTGCAGCGCGATCTCCACCATGTGTCGCGGGTGAGCGCCATGGGAACGATGGCGGCGACGATCGCCCACGAGCTCAGCCAGCCACTCACCGCCGCTGGCAACTATCTCGCCGGCGCCGAGCGGACGGTGCGGTCGCTCGAAGGCGCAGGCGCTGAGCCGGTCGCCGAGGCGATCGAGCGCGCCCGCGCCCAGATCTCCCGCGCCGGAGTCATTCTCCGCAACGCGCGCGACACCGCGATGAGCGACTCTTCGCCGCACGAGGTGGTCGGGCTGGAGCTCCTCGTCACCCGGGCGCTCGAGCTGATCGAAGTCACCGGCGGTTGCACCGAGGTGCAGATCGCGACCCATTTCGATCCGGGGGCCGATATGGTCTGCGTCGATCCGGTCCAGATCGAGCAGGTGCTGCTCAACCTGATCCGTAACGCCTGTCAGGCGATGGCGCGAAGCACGCGCCGCGAGCTCAGCATCTTCAGTAGACGCCGGGAGGACGGCTTCGTCGAGGTATGCATCGCCGACACCGGCACCGGCCTGCCGCCGGACGCGGACGTCTTCGCGGCCTTTGTGCGCTCGACCACCGGCGGGCTCGGAATCGGCCTCTCCCTCTCGCGCACCCTGGTCGAGAGCCACGGCGGAGCGATGTGGGCGCACAACAATCCGGACGGCGGCGCAACCTTTCGATTCACCCTGCCGATGCACGATGACGCGCCCCGGAACGCCCCCGATCCGGGCGATTGAGGGTCAGACCGGGTCGGCCGCGCTCATTCCGGCGGTGAGCGCGATGCGGACCGCCTCCGCGGTGCCCCGGGCGCCGAGCTTCTCCAGCAATTGCGCGCGATAGGCCTCGATCGTGCGGATGCTGAGGCCGAGCTCGAATGCGATCACCTTGTTGGGAAGACCCTTCAGGATCCCGAGCAGCACCTGGCGCTGGCGCCCCGAGAGCCCGTCGACCAGGGCGATGGCGCGGGCGCGCTCGGCGAGCGCGTCGCCGCGCTTCGACCGGCTCGTAAGCGCCTGCTCGACCGAATCGAGCAGCTCGTCCGCGGAATAGGGCTTCTCCATGAAGTGATAGGCGCCGAGCTTCATCGCCTCGACCGCGACCGCAACGCTGCCATGGGCGGTGATCACGACGACTGGCGGCGATTCTCCGCGCTGCTTCAGGACCTGCAGGACCTCGATCCCGTCCCGGCCCGGCATCTGGAGATCGAGCAGGATGCAATCGGCGGGATCGCTCTCGCCCCGCTCGAGAAAATCGTCGCCGCTCCCGAACAGGCGGACGCGGTATCCCGCACCCTCCAGCAGCCCGCCAGTCGATAACCGGATGGCTTCGTCGTCGTCCACGATCGCGATGAGAGCGTCCGGCATCGAGCGCCCAATATCGTAGTATTCCCAAGAAATCGACCGGGTTCGGGCGGTCGCTGCGACGAAAAAGTCCCTCAGCGTCCCGAGGAGCCGATCAGTCGCACGGACTGCCGCGGCGCAAGCGCCGACTTCAGCCAGACACGCGCAGCACCGGACACATGCCAGGCGGCAAGGCGCAGCGCCGAGGCGACGAGGTCGGCCGCGCCGCGCAACCGGGCACGCGGCCCGCGCCGAACGGCGGGAAGCGGAGCGACGAGCGCGCGCACCGGCGGGGCCAGATCGAAGGCGAGTTGGGCGGAATCGGCGCCGTCCTCAGCAGCGGCGGCGGCGTCCTTCCAGACGATCCGGAAGCCCTTGGGCGGTTCTCGCCAGGCGCCGGCGGCGCGCATCAGATCGCGGCCGCAGCGCGTGCAGCGGGCGAAGGCGAAGCCCTGGTTGAGGATCGGATCGGCGGGGAGGGAATGGTTTCCGGAACGGCAGGCGATGGGCATCATCTTCACTCTTCAGGCGGCATGAGGGAGGTGGTGGAAGGCGACGAGATCGGCGAGCACCGGATCGCCCGCGCCGAGCGCGGCCTCAGGGCTCCAGATTTCGAAAGCGCCGCCGATCCCGACGAGAAGCGCCTCGCTTTCGATCCCGGCGCGGCGCCGCATCATCGGCGGGAGCGCGATCCTCCCGCGGGCGTCGACTTCGGCCTCGGCGACGAAGCCGAACAGGCGCCGGGCGCGGGCATGATGGGCGCAGGGATCGCTCGCTTCCTCGGCGATCCGCCGCCGCTCGGCATCCGCTGCAAGCGCCTCCGCGAAACCGCGGTCATAGGCGATGAGGCAGGAATCCTTTTCGTGAATGCCGATCAGAATCCTGTCGGAGTCGAAACGGCGCGCCAGGCCCGCGCGCACGAAAGGGGGCAGGACCAGCTTTCCGCCGACTCCCACTCCGCAAAGAGCATTGCCCATGAAGGGATGCCCGTTATTGCCCCACGCCCCGCGCATTAACCATGATTTAGCTGGTCCCACGCGCGCGGCGCGACGACGTATAAATACAAGGGGCAGGCGTTTTCTCTCGCTACGCCAGGCGCTTAGTATTCATACCATCGTTTTCGCCGAGGCGCTGAAGGATATAGTCGCGCCGGAGATGCGGGTGTCCGGAGCCAGTGACGCCCACACCAGATCAGGGAAAAATGCGCATGATCGAGCTCGCGGGCATGGAGCCCTTACGTCCTCACATCGTCGTCTTCGGGGCCGGCGGCGCCGGCGGCAATGCGATCGAGAACATGATGGCCGGCGGCCTCCGCGGAGTCCGGTTCGTCGCCGCGAACACCGATGCCCAGGCGCTCCGCCGCTCCTCGGCGGATTCGGTCATCCAGCTCGGACGCAAGACGACCGGCGGGCTCGGCGCGGGATCGAGTCCCGCAATCGGGCGAGAGGCGGCGGAAGAGGCCCTGCCCGAGATAAAAGCGGCGCTTGAAGGCGCGCATATGTGCTTCGTCGCTGCCGGCCTCGGCGGGGGCACGGGCACCGGCGCAGCGCCGATCATCGCCGCCGAGGCGCGGCGGATGGGAATCCTCACCGTCGCGGTCGTCACCCGGCCGTTCGCGTTCGAGGGCCGGCGCCGCGCCGCGCAAGCCGATGACGGCCTGGCCGAGCTCGAGGCCGCAGCCGACACTGTGATCGTCATCCCCAACCAGAATCTGTTCCGGATCGCTTCGGCGGGCACGACCTTCAAGGAGGCGTTCGAGACCGCCGATTCGGTGCTCGCCGACGGCGTCCGCGGGATCACCGACCTGATGACCACGCCCGGCCTCATCAACCTCGATTTCGCCGACGTCCGCACGGTGATGGCCGGCATGGGCCGAGCAATGCTCGGCGCCGGCGAGGTCTCGGGCGCTGACCGCGCGCTCCACGCAGCGGAAGCGGCGGTCTCCAACCCGCTGCTCGACGAGGCGGTGAAAGGCGCGCGCGGCCTGCTCATCTCGATCAGCGGCGGCGAGGATCTCCGCCTGATGGAGGTGGACGAGGTGGCGAGCCACATGAAGGACATGGTCGATCCCGATGCCGACATCATCTGGGGATCGGCCTTCCGCCCCGAGCTGGAGGGACGGATCCGCGTCTCGATCGTCGCGACCGGCCTCGGCGCGGCTGCCGAGCTTGCGCCCGCGATTCCGGCGCCGCCCCGGCCTAAGCCGGTTGCTGCGGCCCCGGTCCCCGTCCCCGTCCCCGCTCCGCCGGCCCGAACGAGGCCAGCATCGCCCAGGCTACCGCTGCTGACAGCGCCAGCCGCCGGGATCGAGATTCCGACCGTGGAGCCGTTCGCGCCCGACGCCGCGCCGCCCGCTTCGCCCGCGCGGCCGCGCCGCC
>JAEWCW010000205.1 GCA_023390415.1 Pseudomonadota bacterium
GGCGTCGATCAGGCCGCGGCGGAGGAGCCCGCCAACGCGGGCGGCGCGCCGCCGCCGCCCGGCAGCGGCGGCGAGCAGCCGCCGGTGGACGCCGACGCCCAGACCCTGCTCGGCTATATCCACACCAGCTACCTGATGGGGATCGCCCGCGAGAAAGCGGTGCGCGACCTGATGCGCTGGCTGATGATGCGCTTCTGGAGCGCGAATATCTTCATCATCGCCATCCTGTTCGTGCTCTGGATCCTGGTCGGGTGGACGGCACCGCAATTCGTGAACCTGACCGGTCTCGTCGTCGGCCTGTTCTTCATCGCCGCGGTCGGCCGGATCGGCGCGACGATGAGCGTCGTCCAGAGGCTCCAGCGCGCCGTCTCCAGCAACGTGCTGGCGACCGACCCAATCCTCGAGCTGACGCGGCTCAGGACGGGCAAGAACGGAATCAACCTGGCTCTGTTCAGCGGCGGCGTGTTCGCCCTGCTGATGTACAGCGTCTTCGCCAGCGGCATTCCGACGATGATCGGCTTTGACGACGGCCTCGCGCCGTCGCTCGCCGTTGCCGAGCAGAATGCCCGCAACGTGACCCGGAGGGAGGAGCTTGCAGCAGCCGGGCAGCGGGTCGCCGAGGCTCAGGTCGGCCTGACCACGGCCGAGGAGCGCCTGCGGCAGGCGCGCGCACCCGCAGAGCCGGCCGCGGGATCGCCGGCACCGACCGCGCCGCAACCGGAATCGACGACCCAACCCAACGAACCGGCCACGACGACGGAGTCGGTCACGCCTGACGTCGCCACGGCGGAGCAGGCCGTGCGAGATGCACGTGCGCGGCTGGCAGACGCCAATGCCCGGCTGGACGCCATTGCGACCGCCCATGCCGAGAGCGACGAGCTGGAAGCGGCAGCCGCCAACCCGCCGCCGGAAGATCGTGACAAGCCTGCCAGCGAGCCCGCGTCGCAGCCGGCCGGCCCGCAACCGGGCGCCCTGCGACGCTTCGGCATCTGGCTGTTCGGCGAGTCCGCCACCGGGGACGCGACGTCGCCGCCGCAGTGCAAGGCGTCCGACCGGCGCTGCGATCCCTTCATCCAGCTTTCGGAAGCGCTCGGTTTCGCGGGCCGGACCGACTTCTTCAAGCTCCTGATCTGGGCGTTCCTGGCCGGATTCGCCGAGCGCCTGGTGCCCGACGTGCTCGACACGATCTCCAATCGCGGCCGGCGCCGCCGGCGCCGTGACGAGGAGGATGAAGAGCGCGGCTGACTTGTCGGCGGGGCCGGCGAGGCGCAGACTCCCAGGATGCGACTCGGCAGGCGTGCCTTCATCGGGCTCGGGGTCGCCGGCCTCGCGGGCGGCGGCCTGCTGCTGTGGCGCATCAGCGAGGCTGGAGCGGTGCCGGATGCAGGCTTCGCATTCCGGCTCAGCGATGCTGAATGGCGGCGGCGCCTGTCGCCCGAGGCCTATCGCGTGCTCCGCCGAGGCGCGACCGAACGCTCGGGCTCCAGCCCTCTCGACCGCGAGCATCGCCGCGGCACATTCCGCTGCGCCGGTTGCGACCTGCCGCTCTATTCCGCGGCCGACAAATATGACAGCGGCACCGGCTGGCCGAGCTTCGTCCGGCCGCTTCAGAACGCGGTGCGTACCCGCCCCGACAATTCGCTGCTGATGCACCGCACAGAGGTCCATTGCCGCCGCTGCGGCGGTCATCTCGGCCACGTCTTCGACGACGGCCCGCCGCCGACCGGGCAGCGATGGTGCATGAACGGCGCGGCGCTGCGCTTCGTCCCGGCCTAGGCCGCGACCGGGAATCTCAGCAGACGGTCCTGGAGTGGAACCAGCGCCTCGGCCCTCGGCCCGACCGCGCGGACGATCTCGGGATGATGCGCGTCGAGGCCGCCAGTGAGTGAGCCGAAGGCGGGGAGGATCAGCTTGCTTGTCGTGGCCACGAAGCAGCGGCGGGAAATGTGCCGGCCGCGATGGGTGAGGCGGAGCTTGGGATGGAAATGGCCGCTGAGCTCCGGCCTTGTCTCGGCGGGATCGGCCTCGTGGCGGAGGACGAGGCCGTCCACCTCCGCCTCCTCGACGATGTCGCCGCCGCAATGATCGGCGAAGCCGGGATCGTGATTGCCGGTGATCCAGGTCCAGCGCGTCGAAGCGGTGAGCGCGGTCAGCAATTCGCGCGCCTTGGCGGGGAGGCGGTCGCAGCCGTGGCGATCATGGAAACTGTCGCCCAGGCACCAGATCTCACGCGCGCCGGTCAAGACGGCGATGGCGGTCAGGTCGGCGAGCGTTGCCATCGAATCATAGGGCGGGAGCATCTGGCCGAGGCGCGCGAACCAGCTCGCTTTCTCAAGGTGGAGATCGGCGACGAGCAGAGCCTCGCGCGCGGGCCAGTAGAGCGCGCCCTGCGGCAGCGCGACCAGCTCGACCCCTGAGAACGTAAAGCGAACCATCGCCCGACCTATAGACGGGCGCGGCGCCGGTTCAAGCGTCAGCCGCGAACGTTCTGGCTGTCGACGCCGACCACGGTCTGGGCCGCCGCGGTCGCTGCCTGGAGCGCGCCCGGCTGGGTCGCGAAGAAGATCAAGGCGCCGACGGCGAAGCCCTGTCCGACGAGGGCGAAAGGATGGGTGAATCTGCGGAGCGCGGCCATGTCCGAAAAGTGCCGCGAACAGGGTAAACGGGAGATGAATTATCTTGCCCCGGCTTCGTCCCCATCGTTCGATTCGTCGCGCTTTTCGGTCGGAAGATAGCGTTCGAAAAGCTTGAGGCCGACGAGCAGGGCCAGTGCGAGCACCGCGCCGACCACCACCACGCGATATTGGCCGCATCCACAGGCGATGCCGATCGCCGCGGCGATCCAGATATTGGCCGCCGTCGTCATGTTGCGCACGGTGCCGCCGCGCACGAAGATGATGCCGGCGGCAATGAACCCGATTGCCTGGCTCAGCCCCTGGATCGCGCGCAGCGGATCGGGCGCGACATCCTCGCCGCGGAGCTGGACGTAGAGCATCAGCGACGAGACCATGATCATGGCCGAGCTCAGCGAGACCAGAGCATGGGTGCGCAGACCCGCATCGTGCCCCCGCATCTCGCGGTCCAACCCAAGCAGGAGGCCGAGCGCGGCGGCGAGGCCCAGGCGGAGAATCATCTCCGTCCAGGAGAAGAGAGCGAGCGGATCGGCGTCGAGCATCGATCGTGGTTAGGGCGCGCCGGCAATCCCGTCCAGCCGGCGCCATTGACTCGCCGCCGCCGAAATGATCGGTTGGCTGCAGATACAAGGGGGATAGCCATGAACCAGTGCACCAATTGCGGCGCCGTGCTCGAGCCCGGCGCGACGACCTGCCCGGCCTGTGGGACCCCGGTCCTCGCGGCCGAGACGCCGGCAAGCCCAGCCGCAGCCGCCGCACCGAGCGAAGCTGCGACGGTCGGAGGGACCTCCACCTCGACGCTGATGAACCTGGCGCGCGGGGCCAAGGGCATTGCGCTCGCCTGCTTCCTCCTGCCCTGGGTCACGGTCTCCTGCGCCGGTACGCCGCTGGTGCGAATGACCGGCCTTCAGCTTGCGACGGGCCAGGTCTCGCCGATCTCCAATCCTGGCGCGGGCATGCCCGGCGCGCCGCAGGCGCCGTCGCTCGAGAATTTCACTCGGGGGACGGAGGGCGACATCTTCGTGATGATCGCTGCTGCGCTGATCGTGATCGGCCTCGTCCTGCTGTTCGTGCTTCCGCGTCGCACTGCCGCTCTCGCCGGCATGGCAACCTCGGCCGCGGCGATCCTGGTCGCCGGCTATGACGTGCTCGTCCGGATCAAGGGCGCGGTCAGCGAGGCGATGCGCCAGGGCAGCGCATCGAGCAGCGCATCGAGCGCATCCGAGCGTCAGATGGAACAGCAATTCGCCCAGATGATCTCGATCGACGCTTCGATCGGCTTCTGGCTGACCATCCTCGCTCTGATCGCGGCCATCGTCATGCTCAAGATGGTCCACGGCCGAGCCGCGACCTAGGGGGTCAGTCCAGCGCGCCGGCGAAACGCTGCTGGCCGACGAAGCCGAGCCGGATGATTCCGGCGCGGCGGACCGCGGCCAGCGTCTCGTCGAACCGCTCATAGCGGGTCTCGTCATGCGCGTTCATGTGCAGCACCGGCTGCGCGGGATCGGCCGCTAGGGCGACGAGGCGGGGCGTGAGCTCCGCTGCAGCGATCGCCTGCCCGTCCCAATAGAGGCGCCCGGCGGCGTCGAGGTCGAGGCGGTGGACGGGCGGCGGCGCAGGCGGCGTCGGCCCCGGTCCCGGAAGATCGACCGGCACCTTGTGGCTCGCCACCGGCACGACGAGGATGAACATGATCAGGAGCACGAGCATGACGTCCACCAGGGGCGTGGTGTTGATCTCGGCGATGGGCTGGGCGTCGTCGTAAACGGAAGCGGCCATGGACACTCTCCTCACTGACAAGCGACGTTATATTATAACTCTTCCGCCATGAAAAGGCTCCCGGGCTGCGTCCTATTCTCCTTCGCGCTGGAATGCCGATGCGCGGTCGACCCGCGCCACCCGCACCGCATAATGCGCATACCAGTCGCGTCGGCCGCGACCCTGGACCACGACATGCTCGGCATGGCGGCGCCAAGCGGCGATCGATTCGAGATCGGCCCAGTAGCTGACCGTGATGCCGACGCCCTCGCGCGCCGATTCGACGCCGAGGAAACCGGGCATGGTCGCCGCGAGCTCCACCATCCTCTCGGCCGCGTCGCCATAGCCATCGTCCAGATCGGTCCGAAGCGAGGTGAAGATCACCGCATAATAAGGCGGCTCGGGAGTCCGCGCGATCGGTTCGGGCTCGAGCATGGGCGGAGACTGGCATCATGGCGGGTGCCCGGCAACCGGCACGGGCTTGATTCCGCCTCGCGCTTCGGCCACTCCGCGCCGCGGAAGGACGATCGACAATGGCCGCACGCATCTACCAGCGCTATCGCAATGCCATGCAGGCGGGCCGCGCCCTCAAGGACGAGTGGGTGCTGGAGTTCGAATCCAAGTCGCCGCGCAGGGCAGATCCGCTGACCGGCTGGGCCGGCGGCGGCGACACCGCCTCGCAGGTCCAGATCGTCTTCCAGTCCGCCGAGGAAGCGCGGGCCTATGCCGAGCGCGAGGGCATTCACTACCATCTCGTTCCCGGCGCCCAGCCGAAGCTGAAGCTCCAGTCCTACGCCGACAATTTCAGATAGTCGCCGCCGAGGAAGATTAGCAGCTTGGCGTCGACTGCGACGCCGTCCGCGCGCTTGGCCTCGACGAAAGCCGGCAGGTCCTTCAGCGCGACGCGGTGGACCATGATGTCCTCGCCCGCCACGCCGCCGCCATTCCCGACCCTCGTCAGCCCCTCGGCGCGGAGCAGGGTGAAGCCTTCCGCGGACATGCCCGACGAGGCGTAGAAGCGGCCGAGCTCGACCATCCGCTCGGCCCGGTAGCCGGTTTCCTCCTCCAGCTCGCGCAGGGCTGCGACCGAAGCCTCCTCGCCTTCCGCCTCGTCGCCGACGAGGCCGGCAGGGAGTTCGAGGCAGCGGCTCTGGATCGGCACGCGATATTGCTCGACCAGGATCGCGTGCCTGTCCTGAGCTTCGCCGAAGGGGCCGTCGTCGATCGCGACGATGACTGCCGCGCTGACACCGCGGGTGCGCGCGACATATTCCCATTTGCCGCGGCGCTTGGCCGCGATGAAGCGACCTTCCCAGGTCGTCTCTTCCTCGCCCTCGTCCCCGCTCACAATTCGATCAGCCGGTCCGGGATCTGATTGGGGTCGTCCAGGCTCTTGGGGAGGCAGGTGGCCAGCACCTCGCCGATGCGGTCGACGGCCTGGGCCATCCCCTCGCCCGGGCGCCCGTCGCGGACATGCTCCACCAGAACCTCCATCGCCTCGCCCCAGACTTCCGGCTTCACCTTCGAATGGATCGCCTCGTCGGCGACGATCTCGGCCCGATGCTCGGCGAGCGAGAGATAGAGGAGCACGCCGGTCCTGCCGGAGGTCTTCTTCTCGGCTGCGACCCGGAACAGCTCCACCGCGCGGCGGCCGACCCGCCGGCTCTTCGTCGCACCGGGGGTCAGGGCCATGCGCAGAGGCATCGAGGCGAGGACCAGCCGGACCATCAGGAAGGCGGTGATCATCAGCACGAACAGGCCGATCATCACCACCGGCCGGCTGAGTTCCGCATTCCATCCGAGCAGGAGGGTCGAAAGGTCGTCGATCCACGCCTGGGGCACAGCCGACAGAGCGGCCGGCACGAGCAGCATCGCAAGCACGCCATAATGGAGTGCGACGTCATGATAGGAATCCGATTTCTCGGCGACGATGGTGACGATCTCGCCGTCGCTGCGGCGCTCGGCGCGGGCTACCGCCTCGGTGACGAGCAGATGGTCCGCTTCGGTGAATCGGGTCCGTGCCATCACCAGCTCCCCGATGCCCCGCCGCCGCCGAACGAGCCGCCGCCGCCGGAGAAGCCGCCAAAGCCCCCTCCGCCGCCGCCGCCGAACCCGCCCCAGCCGCCGCCGGAGCCGCCGCCCCAATCGCTTCCGCCACCCCAGATGATCACCGGGCCGCCGCCCCAGGGTCCCCGCCGCCGCCGCCGTCCCCGCGTGCCATAACGCCGCCCGCCGCGCCGAACGCCGCGCCTGACCATTGCGATGACGATGATCACCACCACCACGATCCAGAACAGGACGCCCAGCAGCGTGCCGCCGTCCGTCTCGTCGGCGCGCTGCTGCTCCGCCGCCGCAAGGGCGCGTCTCTCCGCCTCCTCGGGCGGTGCGCCGAGCTGCTCGATCAGCGCGTCGGCGCCGGCAATGATCCCGCCCGCCATGTCGTCGTCGCGGAAGCGCGGCAGGATCTGCTGGTCGATCACGGTGTTGGAGAAGGCGTCGGTCAGGATCGGCTCGAGTCCGTAGCCGACCTCGACCCGGACCTTACGCTGGTTCGGCGCGACGATCAGGATCGCGCCGTTATTCGCCCCCTGCTGGCCGATGCCCCAGTGGCGGCCCAGCTGATAGCCATAATCCTCGATCGGCCGGTCCTGAAGGCTCGGGATGGTGGCGACGACCAACTGCCGCGAGGACGTCCGCTCCAGCGCCTCGAGCCGCTGCGTCAGCTCCTGCTCCTGCTGCGGCGTCAGCAAATCCGCGGCGTCGACCACCCGCCCCGTCAGCTGCGGAAAATCCTGCGCCGCAGCGGGCGTGGCGACGAGCAGCAGCACGAGGAGCAGGAAGCGGCCGATCATGTCCGCCCCTCCCGCGGCGCGGCGGCATTGGCGATCAGGAGGCGCACGACCGCATCGGTGCCCGCAGCGATCCCGTCGGCAAGCCGCCCTTCGCGGAATGGCGGGAGCATGTCCCGGTCGATGATGGTCTGGGCCCTTTCGTTCGTGAGGATCGGCTCGAGTCCGTAGCCGACCTCGATCCGGACCTTGCGGTCGTTGGGCGCGACGACGAGGAGCACGCCATTGTCCTTGCCTCGCTGGCCGATCGCCCAGCGATTGCCGAGCGTCAGCGCGGTCGCCTCGATCGTCGCGCCTTGAAGGGATGGAAGGGTCACGATGACGAGCTGATCAGTCGTCCGGCGTTCGAGGGCGGCGGAGGCTTCAGTGAGCGCACTCTCCTCGGCGGGCGACAGGATCTCCGCCGTGTCGACGACCCGGCCGGTCAGCGCCGGCAGCTCGGCGGCCGGTGCCGCCGCGGCTGAATTGGCGACAAGGGCCTGCGGCTCCTGCGGCTGAGACGAGGCGTCGCAGCCGGCGAGGAGCAGCAGGAGGAACCCGAGGCGCCGCATCTTGCGCGCGGCTATTGCGACTTCAGGCTGTTGCCGAGATCCGGGGCACGGTCGGCGCCGGCCTGCGCCTCGAACGGCACCATCGGCTCGGCGCCGTGGATGACGCTGGCGCCGATCGACGAGGGGAAGGTGCGGATCAGCGTATTATACTGGCGCACCGCCTCGTTATAATCGCGAAGGGCGATCGTGATCCGGTTGTTGGAGCCCTCGATCTGCTCCTGCAGGTTCAGGTAATTCTGGTTCGCCCGATTCTCCGGCGGCACCTCCTGAAGCCACCGCCCGATCATCGCGGTCACGTTGTTCTGCGCGGCCTGGTAGCGCTGGACGGCGGCTGGATCGGTAAGCTGATCGGGCGAGATCGACGCCTGCTGGACCTGGGTGCGAGCCTCGGCGACTCCGGTCTGGAGGTTGCGCTCATGGCCTGCGGCGGCGGTCACGGTCTGTGCGAGGCTCGGAAGCGTGTCCATCCGGCGCTGATAGGCGGCCTGGACGTCCGCCCATTTGGCCTTGGCCTGCTCCTCCGCGGTTGGGACCGAATTGATTCCGCAGGCGCTTAGGAACACCAGCACCGGCGCGAAAACGGCGAGAAGACGCGTACGGGTCATGGAAAGCCCCTCCCTATGCAGAACGTCTCCGCGGACGTAATCTCTCCATATCGCATGCGCAACGGGAGGGGGGCAAAATGAGCAGCTTTCGCGAATTCGTGATGCGCGGCAACGTCGTCGATCTCGCCGTCGCGGTGATCATCGGCGCCGCCTTCACGGGCATCGTCACCTCGCTCACCGATGACGTCCTGATGCCCGTCATCGGCTGGATCGCCGGCGACATGGATTTCTCCAACTACTTCATTTTGCTCGGTGAAGTTCCGGCAGGAGTCGATCCGACCAGCTATTCGGCGCTGAAGGCGGCCGGAGTCGCGATGATCGGCTACGGCCAGTTCGTCACCGCTCTCGTCAACTTCCTGGTCGTCGCCTTCGTCGTCTGGATGATCGTACGCGCGCTCAAGAAGGCGATGCGCGAGGCGCCGCCCGAAGCGGCCGCCGATCCGGCCGAGCTCGTTCTGCTCCGGGAGATCCGCGACGAGCTTCGGGCTGGCCGCGGCGCAGCCACTTCAAATTAACGCATAATCCCTTATATGGGTGGGTGCCGGGTTCGCCCGGCTATGGCGATAAAGTGTAGTGTTAAATAGGCACAGCGGACCCGGGGGCAGTACCCGGCGGCTCCACCAAGAGCTGAGTCCGCAGGGGCGGCACGCTTAATGCGGGTTGCCCCCTGGGACTCGGTTGCTGATGGGGCCGAACTAGGATCGACGTGTGTTGAAACGCACTGCTTTTGCCCGGAATGGGACCACCGCGACGGCCCATCACACAAGTGCCAACGATAACGAGGCGCTCGCGATTGCCGCGTAACAAGGTCCTCACGGACTGAGTTACTAAGGACAAAAGCGCGGTTCGGGCCGCACCGGGCAACAGAAGCGGACACCGGCGGTACGGGGAGCACCGAGCAACAGAAGCTCCCCACTTCACGATTCATCTTCTATGGTCGGCCGATGCGCCGCCTTCTCCTGCCCCTCATCGCCCTCGCGCCCCTCGCCGCTTGCAGCGACGAGCCGACCGTCGCCGAGAAGTTCAACACCCTCGCCGCGGAGGTCGAGAATAAGGGCCGGCAATATGAGGCCGAGGCGGAGAATCTCGTTGCCGCCGAGGAGCGCGAGCGGATGAACGAGGCCGACGCCCTGATCCGCGAGACCGCCAACCAGCTCGGCCCGGCCAACACGGTCGTCGATACCGGCGGAAACAGCCTCGACTAAACCTCCCTTTTCGCGAGTCCAGCTTCATGACCAGGTTCGTTCCGATCGCCCTTGCCATCACCCTCGCCGGCTGCGCCACCGCCCCTCAGGCCAGCGGCCCGCAGGATCTGTTCTTCGACCGTCTTTCAGCGCTCTGCGGCCGCGCCTTCGAAGGCCGGGTGGCGAGCCCGGTGGTCGAGGCCGATCGCGGCTTCGCGGGCGAGCGGCTGGTGATGCACGTGCGCGAATGCAGCGACAGCGAGATCCGGATCCCGTTCCATGTCGGCGCCGACCGGTCGCGCACATGGGTGATCACCCGCACCGGCGCCGGCCTGCGCCTCAAGCACGACCATCGCCACGAGGACGGAAGCGAAGATGCGCTCACCCAATATGGCGGTGACACGGCCTCGCCGGGCACCGCCCAGCGCCAGGAATTTCCGGCCGACCGGCATTCGAAGGACATCTTCGTGCGCGGCAACATCCCGGCATCGGCCGACAATGTCTGGGCGATGGAGGTTCGGGATGAGCATTTCGCCTACGAGCTCCGCCGGCCCAACCGCTTCTTCCGCGTTGAGTTCGATCTGACCCGGCCGGTCGCTCCGCCTCCGCCGCCCTGGGGGTCGCGCTAGAGAGGCATGATCCCGCGGCGGGGCTCGCGGGTGGCGATCGTCTCGGCGCTGAGCGGGGCGCCCGCCTCGAGCAACGCCTGGCGCCGACCGGCCGGCGTAGTGCCGACCTGCGCGAGCTCGAGCGGGAGAAGATGGGCGAGCGCCTTATGCTCGAGCGCTCGGGCGACGAAGCCGGCCGTGCGCGGCCAGCGCGCTTCATCGATCTCGAAGCCGGCATAGGAGGCGGTGCGGAAGAAGCTGGCGACAGCGATGTCGGCGATCCCGATCGGGCCGAACAGGAAGCCGTGTCCCGGAAGCTCGCGCTCGAGATAATCGAGCACCGCCGGCGCATCCTCGGCCAGGGTGCGCTGGATCCGCTCCTGGTCGCCGGGCTCGCCCCAGATCAGGGGATGGACGAACTTCTGGTAGAAGAAGCCCCAGACGAAGACGTCGCCCATCCGCGTGTCGGCATATTCCTCCAGCCAGCGGGCCCGGGCGCGATCCTCCGGCGATTGGGGTAGCAGCGGATGACCTGGAAAGGCCTCGTCCAGCCAGGCGCAGATCACCGTTGAATCGTTGAGCACGAAATCCCCGTGGATCAGGACCGGGATCCGGCGCAAAGGCGAGATCTCGCCCAGCCGATCGTCGGCGAGGAACGGCGTGACCGGATCGATCTCGTAATCGAGGCCCTTGAGGTGGAGGCAGGCGAGGACCTTGCGGACGTAGGGCGAAACGTAGGAGCCGACGACCTTCATTCCGCCTCGCCCTCCTCCTCGGCTTCCGCCATCAGATCCATGAAGTCGCGCGCGGCTTCGCGGTCCTCCTCGTCGGCGAAGGCGACGTCGAGGTCCGGTGCGGCGCCGAGCATGTACATCAGGGTCCACAAGGCGAACCGGCGGTCGCGGTCCTTGGTGAGGCCGAAATCGACCCGCATCCGCTTGACCCCGGCGGCGACCGCCTCGGGCTTCAGCGCGGAGAGGTCGTCGGTGCCGAAGTAGCGGCGCAGCTGATCGTCGAAGTCCATTGCCCTGTCCTAGACGCGGTGCCGCGCAAAGGCGAGCGGGGTGGCGTTCGGCACAGGCCTCCGATAGTCTTCGCAGCCAGGGGGAGAGCTGTTGCGGGACGACGGCGGTTTCATCAGGCTGGCGCAGGTTCCGCCGTTCCGGTGGGGCGCGGCTTTGGTCGATCCACCGCGGCGGCGCATCTCGTGCGGCGACCGCGAGGCGCTTCTCGAGCCGCGCATCATGCAGGTCCTGGTGGTGCTTGCCGAGGCGCAGGGCGCCGTCATTTCGCGCGACGAGCTGATCGAACGCTGCTGGGGCGGGCGGATCGTCGGCGAGAATGCGATCAACCGGGTCATCTCCAGGATCCGCCAGCTCTCCGCCGAGCTCGGCACCGATGACATTCAGCTCGAGACGATCACCAAGGTCGGCTACCGGATGCTGGTGCCCGAGCCCGTCGAGGCGCCAGCGCTCTGGCCGGAAAGCGGGGCGCGGGAGGCTATCCGCGCCGACCCGAGCCCACGACGTTGGAGCCGCCGCGGAATCATCGCCGGCGCGGGCGCGCTGGTGGGTCTCGGCGCGGCGGGGTTCTGGCTCGCGCGGCCGCGCGGCCACGTCCCGCACCCCGAGGCGGTCGAGCTCCACGACCGTGCGCAGATCGCCCAGCGCCAGGGCTCGGGCGACCAGGTCCGCCAGGCGATCGCCTTCTTCACCCGCGCCACCGAGATCGACCCGCTCTTCGCCGCCGCCTGGGGCGGCCTGGCGCTCTCATACCGCCACGTCCTCGAAGGCTTCGCCGAGGAGCAGGAGGGGCTGCCTGCGCTGATCGAGTCCGCCGCGCGCAGGGCGCTCGCGCTCGACCCGGACAATGCCGATGCCAAGGTCGCGCTGGCGATCATCCGGCCTTATTATCGCAATTGGGCGGCGATCGAGCCGCAGCTCGCGCGCCTCGTCGATGATCATCCGCGCCACTGGTTCGCGCTCGCCCAGCTCGGCCTCGTCCGCTACGAGGCCGGCCGTTGGCGCGAAGGCCTGCCCTATACGGAGCGCGAGCTCGCGCTGGAGCCCTATATCCCGATCCCGCACGCCGTCCGGGCTCGCGCCCTTTGGAGCCTCGGCCGTCTGCAGGAAGCGGATGCGGTGCTCGACGCCGCGGTCCGGCGATGGCCGGCAAACTACATGCTGTGGAACGCTAAGTTCGCGTTCCTGCTCTTCGCCGGTCGTCCAGATTCGGCGGCGGCCTTCGTCCAGGAGCGAAGCACCTGGCCCGAGAATCTTCGGCCGAACGCGATCCAGTCGCGGCTCACGCTGACCAGAGCCGCCGAATCCCGGGCCCCGGCCGATGTCGCGGCGAGCATCGCGGACCTTCGCGGCCAGGCCGCCTTCCCCGGCTCCATCCCGAACGTGGTGCCCTTCTTCCTGCTGCTAGGGCACGCCGACCTCGCTTATCAGGCGATGGACCGCTATTATTTCGGCGGCACTGCGGGTGAGCTCGGCCCGGCTGTTCCACCGCCGGCCGGCTTCGAGCGGCGCTACACCTCCTTCCTGTTCATGCCGAACATGGCACCGCTCCGGCGGCAGCCGCGCTTCGCCGCCTTGCTCGAGCGGATCGGGCTTGAGCATTACTGGCGCGAGAGCGGCACCCTTCCCGATTACCGCCGGGAAGGGTGAGCCCTTAGAACTCGCCGGCGACGCCGACGCGGAAGGCGTTGTTGCGGTTTCCCGCGAACGAGAAGCCGATGCCGAGCGCGATCGGAGTCTCCGTATCGAAGCGGTGCATCAGCGATCCGCCGAGCGCGAACTCGCCGCGGAAGCTCGATCCGTTCAGCACATAGCTGGTCCGGCCCGGCGCCGACGGCATGCCTGGATGGCCCATCGCCACCGCCGCGGCGATCCCCTGCCGCATGTCGCGCCGATCGAGCTCGCGCAGGTCGAACAATTCGTCGATCCGCCCGGTCATCGCGGTCTGCGCCGCTTCGAGCGCCTGGATACCGGGAAGGATCGTCGTGCTTCGTCCGACCGTGCCCGACGAATCCACCGTCATCACCGCCACCGTGCCGCTCTGCGCCGCGGTGCTAGCGGCGATGTCGCCGATGCGGACCGAGCTTCCGGTCCCGCCGAGCGTCACCTGGTTCGCGGCAGTGGTCGTCGCGCTCTGGCCGATCGCGGTCGATCCGGCATGGGCGGCATTGGCGAGCCGGCCGACGGCGGTGGCGAAATTCTGAGTCGCCTGGGCGCTGACGCCGACCGCCGTCGAGCCGAGCGCGGTCGCGTCCGAATTGTGCCCGAGCGCGGTTGCCGCGGTCCCGCTCGCCACGGTCTGCCAGCCGAGCGCGGTCGAGGAGAGGCCGGAAGCCACCGTCTCGGTGCCGAGCGCGACGCTATTCTCGCCAGACGCGCGCGCATTCTCGCCGAGCGCCACCGCCCGCGCATTCGTCGCCTCTGCAAGCTGCCCGATCGCGATGGCGCTTCCGGGTGCGGCCGCGGCGGGCGGGTTGTTGGCGATGGCGCCCGCGCCGATCGCGATCGATCCAGCGGTGGACGCGGACACCGGTCGGGTGGCGGCAGCGCCCGCCGGGAGCGCTTCGCCGCCGATGGCGATTGTCCTGTCCGAACCCGCCAATGTCCGTCCGCCGACCGCTATCGATCCGGTCCCGGCTGCCGTCGCGCTCGGACCGATGGCTGTCGAAGCGAGGGCAGTGCCCGTCGTCTGCGCACCGGCGCCGATCGCGACGCTCACATTGCCGGCAGCCTGGGTGGTCACGCCGGTAAACGGATTGGCGGCGCCGATCGCCACCGAGCCGGGCGCGGCCGCGGCGGTGCCGGCGCCGAGCGCTGTGCCGTTTCCGACGGACGAGGTGCCCGCGCCCACAGCAGTCGAATTGTTGCCGGTCGTTGCGCTGTTCGCGCCGCATTCCGTGGTCGCGGTCCCGGCCCCGTTATTGCATTCGGGCGTCGGATCGGCCGCTGCCGTGCCGCCGGTGGCGAGCAATGTGCCCGCGGTCGCGCCGAGCAAGAGGGCGCGCACATGAAGACGTCGATTCAGCATCATCACCTCCTATTTCGCATGAGCGTCATGCGGGCACGAGGGTGACGGCTGCGTCCGTTCGGCCGCTACACGCGAAGGGTGATGAAGCGGTGATGGAGGCGTGATTTGTGCGCCGCGGGGGCTGGGATTCGCGTCTTGCTCCCGTTCTCGGCTTTCCCTATATAGCCCGTGCCTTTCTCGACATCGGTGACGAAGTTGAGGTCGGCCCCGGGGCGGGGCCGGCGGCAGAGAGCTTTTGCATGTGGAGCCTGGATGGCGGACGTCGCCGAGCTGACGAGGATCATCGCACCTGAGGTGGAAGCCGAGGGGCTTGCGCTGGTGCGCGTCAAGATGATCGGCGGCGCCTCGGACCCGACCCTGCAGGTAATGGCCGAGCGGCCGGACACCCGCCAGCTCGACCTCGAAGATTGCGCGCGGCTGTCGCGGCGCATCTCCGAGGCGCTCGACGCGCTGGAGGCCGATGGCCGCGATCCGATCGCGGGCGCCTATCGGCTCGAAGTCTCCTCGCCGGGGATCGACCGGCCCCTGACCCGGCTCGGCGACTATGAGGATTGGAAGGGCCACGACGCCCGGATCAACCTCGCCGAGAAACTGAACGGCCGGAAGGTGCTGAGCGGCCCGATCGTCGGCACCGAGGGCGAGACGATACTGATCGACGTCGCGGGCGCGGGCCCGATGGGCATCCCGTTCGACGCGATCCATTCGGCCAAGCTGGTCATGACCGACCGGCTGATCGCCGCAACCCAACCGCTGTCGGCCGAAGGCGCCGACGACATCGTTGAGACTGAGGAAGAAGGACAGGATTGATGGCCACTACTGCAGGCGCTGGCGCTCCGGGCGCGATCTCCGCCAACAAGGCCGAGCTGCTCGCCATCGCCGACGCGGTCGCGCGCGAGAAGCTGATCGACAAGGCCATCGTCATCGAGGCGATGGAAGACGCCATCCAGCGCGCCGCCCGCGCCCGCTACGGCGCCGAGAACGACATCCGCGCCAAGCTCGATCCGAACAGCGGCGACCTTCGCCTGTGGCGGGTCGTCGAGGTCGTCGAGGAGGTCGAGGACTATTTCAAGCAGGTGAACCAGAAGGACGCCGAGAAGCTTCAGCCCGGCGCGCAGATCGGCGACTTCATCGTCGATCCGCTGCCGCCGATCGAGTTCGGCCGGATCGCCGCCCAGGCCGCCAAGCAGGTCATCTTCCAGAAGGTCCGCGATGCCGAGCGCGAGCGCCAATATGAGGAATTCAAGGACCGCGTCGGCGAGATCATCACCGGAGTGGTGAAGCGCGTCGAGTTCGGCCACGTCGTCGTCGATCTCGGCCGCGCCGAGGGCGTCATCCGCCGCGACCAGCAGATCCCGCGCGAGGTCGTCCGCGTCGGCGACCGCGTCCGCTCGCTGATCAGCGCGGTGCGCCGCGAGAATCGTGGCCCGCAAATCTTCCTCTCCCGCGCGCATCCCGACTTCATGAAGAAGCTGTTCGCGCAGGAAGTGCCGGAAATTTACGACGGCATCATCGAGATCAAGGCCGCGGCCCGCGATCCGGGCAGCCGCGCCAAGATCGGCGTGATCAGCCACGACAGCTCGATCGATCCGGTCGGCGCCTGCGTCGGCATGAAGGGTTCGCGCGTCCAGGCCGTCGTCCAGGAGCTCCAGGGCGAGAAGATCGACATCATCCCCTGGTCGCCGGACCTCGCCACCTTCGTCGTCAACGCTCTGCAGCCGGCGACGGTCAGCCGAGTCGTGATCGACGAGGAGGAGAGCCGGATCGAGGTGGTCGTCCCCGACGACCAGCTCAGCCTGGCGATCGGCCGCCGCGGGCAAAACGTCCGCCTCGCCAGCCAGCTCACCGGCTCGGCGATCGACATCATGACCGAGGCCGACGCGTCCGAGAAGCGCCAGCGCGAGTTCGTCGAGCGCTCGACGATGTTCCAGGAGGAGCTGGACGTAGACGAGACGCTCGCCCAGCTGCTCGTCGCGGAAGGGTTCGGCGCGCTCGAGGAGGTGGCTTACGTGGAGCTCGACGAGCTCGCCTCGATCGAGGGCTTCGACGACGATCTCGCCACCGAGCTTCAGAGCCGCGCGGCCGAGGCGCTCGAGCGCCGCGAGGCCGCCGCCCGCGAGGAGCGCCGGGCGCTCGGCGTGTCTGACGAGCTCGCCGAAATCCCCTATCTCACCGAGCAGATGCTGGTGACCCTGGGCAAGGCCGGCATCAAGACTCTCGACGATCTCGCCGATCTCGCCACTGACGAGCTCGTCCAGAAGAAGCGGCCGGAGCAGCGCCGCCAGCGTGAGAGCAATCGCCCGGAGGACAAGGGCGGGATCCTCGCCGAGTACGGGCTCAGCGACGAGCAGGGCAACGAGATCATCATGGCCGCCCGTGCGCATTGGTTTGAAGAGGAGGACGCGGTTGCGGAAACCTCCCAATGAGGCGCCAACGCTAGATAGAGCGCGCGGCAAGGACGACGATGCGGGTCCGGAGCGGACCTGCATCCTCACCCGCACGACCGCGCCCCGCGACAGCTTGATCCGCCTGGCGCTCTCGCCTGACGGCGAGGTGCTGCCCGACGTCCGCGCCAAGGCGCCGGGCCGCGGCGCCTGGATCGGGGTCGACCAAGCGGCGCTCGACAAGGCGATCGCCAACGGCAAGCTCAAGGGCGCGCTCGCCCGGGCGTTCAAGACGAACGAGGTCCGGATCCCCGGCGATCTCGGCGAGCGCATCGCGGAGGCTCTTCGCCAGCAGGCGCTCGACCGGCTTGGACTCGAGGCACGCGCCGGCAATCTGATCACCGGCACCGAGAAGATCGAGGTCGCCACCCGCCGCGGCGAGGTCGCTTTGTTGATCCATGCCGGCGATGCCGGCGAGGACGGCAATCGCAAGCTGGACCAGGCGTGGCGGATGGGGGGCGGCGAGGCCCGGGGGCTGGTTTTTCCGGGAGCGCGCACCATATTGGCGTTGGCGCTCGGACGGCAGAATGTGGTACATATCGCATTGATTGATCGCGCTGCCGCCGCGCGTGTGCGCCACGCGCTCGATCGGTGGCGCGTTTTTATCGGATCTGAGGCAGGGCTGAGCGCCGCAGCGGCGACGTCGCCGGATGCGTCGGCATTGAGTGTGGACGAAGGGTTTAAATGAGCGAGACGACTGACAAGCCGAAACTGGGAGCGCGCGCGCCGCTCGGCCTCAAGCGTACCGTCGAGGTCGGCAAGGTGAAGCAGAGCTTCAGCCACGGCCGATCGAACACGGTGATCGTGGAGACCAAGAAGGCTCGGACTCTTCGCCGTCCGGGCGATCCCGCGCCTGCGCCGGCTCCCGCCCCCGAGGCCGCGCCCGCCCCGGCGCCGGCCCCTGCTCCGGCT
>JAEWCW010000126.1 GCA_023390415.1 Pseudomonadota bacterium
CTCCGCCGCCTCTCGACCGGCATGGTCTTCCCCTCGGGCTACCAGGCCCACGCCGCCACCGAGACCTGTCCCGGCCATTCGACCATCCTCACCGGGTCGCGGCCGGCGCGCAGCGGCATCATCGCCAACAACTGGTTCGATCTCAGCCTGCCGCGCGAGGACAAGCGCGTCTATTGCTCCGAGGATCCGTCGGTGCCCGGCTCCTCCTCGTCGAGCGGGCGCTACACTGTCTCCCCGCATTTCCTTCGCGTGCCGACGCTCGGCGACTACATGAAGCGCACCAATTCCCAGGTCAGGGTCGCGGTCGTCGCCGGCAAGGACCGGGCGGCGATCATGATGGGTGGACGCGCCGTCGATCAGCGCTGGTGGTGGGAGAACGAGCGTTTCGTCTCGAACCGCGAGGCGCAGCCCACACCGGTTGTCACCCGCACCAATGATGCGATCGCCCGGGCGCTGGCCGCGCCCGCGCCTGCAGTCGCGCCTTCCGCCTACTGCCAGGGCCGGTCGCGCGCGGTTCCGATCCAGGGGAGCGAGCGGCCGATGAGCGTCGGCGACGGCCGCTTCGCCCGCGAGGCCGGGAATTCCCGTGCCTTCCGCGCCTCGCCTGAGCTGGACGGCGCCACCCTCGCGCTCGCAATGGGCCTTCGCGACGAGATGCGGCTCGGCCAGGGCCCGGCCACCGACCTGCTCATCGTGGGTCTCTCGGCGACCGACTATGTCGGCCACAGCTACGGCACCGAGGGCGCCGAAATGTGCATCCAGCTGATGGAGCTGGATCGCTCGCTCGGCGACTTCTTCGCCCGGCTCGACCGGACCGGGATCGATTACATGGTGGTCCTCACCGCCGATCATGGCGGTCTCGATGTGCCCGAGCGAGTCCGCGCCGACGGCGGCCTTCCGTCGGAGCGCGTCTCGGACGGTCTCCACCCGACCGCCATGGGCCGCGCCATCGCCGCAGACCTGCGTATCCAGAGCGAGCGCCCCCTCTACGGCGACGGCCCGTTCGGCGACATCTATGTCGATCGGGCGCTTCCCGCCCCGGTGCGCGCGCGAGTTCTCGCCGAGGCGATCCGCCGCTACCGCGCCTCCCCGCAGGTCGCCCGCGTGCTGACCCGCGAGGAGCTGATCGCTGCGCCGCAGCCGACGACGACCCCGGAGGAATGGAGCCTCGTCGATCGCGCCAAGGCCTCGTTCGATCCGCAGCGTTCGGGCGACTTCATCGTCTTCCTCGATCCGCGCGTCACGCCGATCCCGGAGCCGGGCGTCGGCTACGTCTCCACCCATGGCAGCCCCTGGGAATATGACCGGCGGGTCCCGATCCTCTTCTGGCGCCGCGGGATGACGGGCTTCGAGCAGCCGCTCAGCGTCGAGACGGTCGATATCCTGCCCACGCTCGCGCCTTATGCAGGGATCACCATCCCCGCCGGGACGATCGACGGCCGCTGCCTCGACCTGATCGAGGGGCCGCGCTCGAGCTGCGCGGCGCGCTGAGCGGCCGGTGGCGCCACCCAGCCAGCGACGGGGAGGAGGCGGGTTCCGCGTCAGCCGGCGCGGGCTGCTGATCGGCGGCGGCGCGGCCATCGGCCTTGTCGTCGCCTGGCAGGTCTGGCCGCGCGACTATGAGCCCAATCTCGTCGCCGACGAAGGGGAGAGCCTGTTCGGCGCCTTCCTCAAGATCGGCACCGACGGACGCGTCACCGTCGCCGTTCCGCAGGCCGAGCTCGGCCAGGGCAGCTACACCGCCCTCCCGCAGATCCTCGCCGACGAGCTCGGCGCGGACTGGAACACGGTGGGAGTCGAGCCCGCGCCGCTCTCGCCGCTCTATGCGAACCACCTGTTCCTCGAAGAATTCGCCGCCGGCACGTTGCCGACAGCGCTCGGCCGCTGGGCGATGGAGGAGCAGGCCGAACGCTCCGCTTTGATGGTGACCGGCGGCTCGACCTCGGTCCGCGCCTTCGAGCCGCGCCTCCGCCAGGCGGGGGCCGCCGCCCGGGCTTTGCTCCAGATGGAGGCGGCAGAGCGCTGGGGGGCCGACTGGCAGGAGCTCGACACGGCCGGCGGCTTCGTGATCCGGGGCGACCAGCGCCTGTCCTTCGCAGAGCTCGCCGCAGGCGCGGCGCGGCGCTCGCCGCCGGACGACCTGCCGGTGCGCGGCGGCATCGAGAACAGGCTTGCAGGCCGGGAGCTGCCGCGGATCGACACGCCGGCCAAGATCGACGGCTCGGCCCGCTTCGCCGGCGATGTCCGCCTGCCGGGCATGCTGTTTGCGAGCGTTCGCAGCGGACCGCCGGGATCGCGCCTCACGCGTTTCGACCGAGAGGCCGGCGGGCGCGTGCCCGGGGTCACCGCAATCTTCCGCAATGCCGAGTGGCTTGCGGTCGCCGCGACCAACTGGTGGGCGGCGGACAAGGCGCTCGGCCTGATGGCGCCCCGCTTTGCAGTCCCGAGCGGAGCGGCGACCAGCGCGAGCATCGATCGCGCGCTCGCAGCCGCGCTGGGCGGCGAGGCCGATATGCTCGTCGAGACGGGGGACCACGAGGCGCAGCTCGCGGCGAACGACGTGATCAGCGCTGATTATGCCGTCGATCCGGCGCCCTCCGCGCCGCCGGAGACGATGAGCGCGACGGTGCGGATCAGCGGCGATTTGATGGAAGTGTGGGCCGCGACTCAGGCGCCCGGCCTCGCCCGCGCCGCCGCCGCGCGCGCGACCGGATTCGCCGAGGACCGGATCACCATCCATCCGACGATCGGCGGCGGCGGCTATGGCCGCAGGCTCGAGAATGAGGCGATCGCCCAGGCGGCGGCGATGGCGCTCAACTTAGGGCGGCCCATCCAGCTGACCTGGCCGCGGATCGAGGATATCAAGAAGGATCGGGTGCGGCCGCCCGCCGCGGCCAAGATGGTCGCGCGCTTCGGCAACGGCGGGACGATCGCGGCGTTGGGCGCCAAGATCGCGGCGCCTCGGACCAATTCAGGGCTGTTCGAGCGGCTTCGGCCCGGCGCCCTCATTGGCGCGTCCGATGCAGCGGATGTCGCCGGTGCGGCGCCGCCTTATGCCATACCCGCGATCCGGATCGAGCGCGCGGTCGCGGATGTCGGAATCGCCACCGGCATGGCGCGCGGCGGCGCCCATGTCGCAACCTGCTTCTTCAACGAATGCTTCATCGACGAGCTCGCCCGCCGCGCCTCGATGGAGCCGGTCGGCTTCCGCATGCAGATGCTCGGCGAGAATCCGCGCGCGGCCCAGGTTTTGAACGTCGCGGCGACGCTCGGCGGGTGGGACGGGGGACCTGCCGGCAGCGGCATGGGCATCGCGCTCCACAGCGCCTTCGGCTCCTACATCGCCTTGCTGGTCGAGATCGAGATGAGCGAGGAGCAGAGGCCGCGCCTGCTCCGTGCGGTTGCGGCGGTCGATTGCGGGCGGGTGGTGAACCCCAATCTCGTTCGTCAGCAGATCGAGGGCGGGATCGTCCACGGCCTCGCCGGCGCGATCGGGCAGCCGCTCGCATTCGGCCAAGGGCTGCCGACCGCGGACGATCTCGGCGCTCTTCGCCTTCCCGGCTTCGCGGACGCCGCCGAGATCAGCGTGGAGGTCATCCCTTCCGAAGACGACCCCGGCGGAGTCACCGATCTGGGCGTTGCGCCGGTCGGCCCCGCCATCGCCAACGCCGTCGCCTCTCTCACCGGCCAGCGCCTGCGCCGCCTCCCACTCAGCCTCGGACCGCGTTCATGATCGGCGTCCTCCTCATCAATCTCGGCACCCCCAATGCGCCCGAACCGGGCGCCGTGAAGCTCTATCTCAAGGAGTTCCTGTCCGATCCGCGGGTCGTCGAGATCCCGCAGCTCGTCTGGCAGCCGATCCTTCGGGGGATCATTCTCAACACCCGTCCGAAGAAGTCGGCCCATGCCTACAAGCAGGTCTGGACGGATGAAGGCTCGCCGCTCGCAGCGATCACGGCGCGCCAGGCGCGGGCGCTCCAGGGCGCCTTCGGCGCGCATGTGATCGTCGATCATGCGATGCGCTACGGGCGTCCCGCAATCGCCGAACGCGTGCAGGCGCTGAAGGACCAGGGTTGCGAGCGCATCCTGCTTGCGCCGCTCTATCCGCAGTATAGCGCGGCGACGACCGCGACGGCCAACGACGAGGCGTTCGCCAAGCTCCGCCGGATGCGCGCGCAGCCCGCGGTGCGGACCCTGCCGCCTTATTATGACGACCCAGCCTATATCGCGGCGCTCGCCGCCTCCCTTCGCGAGGGCCTTGCAGCGCTCGATTTCCAGCCCGAGGCACTGATCGCCTCCTTCCACGGCATGCCGGTCCGTACCTACGAGCTCGGCGATCCCTATTACGATCAGTGCAAGGCGACGACGCGGCTGCTCTCCGAGGCGCTCGGCCGCGAGCTCACCATCGCCTTCCAGTCGCGCTTCGGCCGCGCCAAATGGCTCGAGCCGGCGACCGACACGATGCTCGAGGCGCTTCCCGGGCAGGGCGTGACCAAGGTCGCCATCTTCGCGCCGGGCTTCTCCGCCGACTGCCTGGAGACCCTGGAGGAGCTCGCCATCCGCGGCCGCGAAAGCTTCGTCGAGGCTGGCGGCAGGCATTTCGCCTACCTCCCCTGCCTCAACGACAGCGGGCCCGGCATGACGATGCTGCGCACCCTGATCGCCCGCGAACTTGAAGGTTGGACGAGCCCCATCTAAGCCGTCCCCATAACGATAAGTTGGGGAGAGTCTGAATGGGACGCGTAGCAGTCGTCACCGGAGGGTCGCGCGGAATCGGCGAGGCGATCAGCATTGCATTGCGCGACGCGGGCATGAAGGTCGCCGCGAACTTCGCGGGCAATGAGGAGCGCGCCCGCGAGTTCACCGATCGCACCGGAATCGCCGCGTACAAGTGGGACGTCTCCGATTTCGACGCCTGCGTCGACGGGATCGCCCGTGTCGAGGCCGAGCTCGGGCCCGTCGACGTGCTCGTCAATAACGCCGGCATCACCCGTGATGGCACGATGAAGCGCATGGACCGCAGCTCCTGGGACGAGGTGATCGACGTCAATCTCGGCGGCTGCTTCAACATGGCCAAGGCGGTCTGGGACGGCATGAACGCGCGCAAGTTCGGCCGCATCGTCAACATAGGCTCGATCAATGGTCAGGCCGGCCAGTACGGCCAGGTCAACTACGCCGCCGCCAAGTCCGGAATCCATGGCTTCACCAAGGCGCTCGCCCAGGAAGGCGCCCGCGCCGGGATTACCGTGAACGCGATCGCGCCGGGCTATATCGACACCGACATGGTCGCCGCCGTGCCCGCTGAAGTGCTCGAGAAGATCGTCGCCAGGATTCCGGTCGGCCGCCTCGGCCGCGCCGACGAGATCGCCCGCGGAGTCGCCTTCCTCTGCGGCGAAGACGCCGGCTTCATCACCGGGAGCACGCTGTCGATCAACGGCGGCCAGCACATGTATTGATCGCCGGCCGATGAGCGGGCCGGTGAAGCGGTCGATGATGATCGCCGGGCATTCGACCTCGATCAGCCTCGAGCCGGTCTTCTGGGAGGCGCTGCGCGAGGCTGCCGAGGCGGAGGCGCTTCCGCTCAATGCGCTGGTGGCGCGGATCGATGCCGAGCGCGCCGAAGCCGCCGACATGCCGAACCTGGCGAGCGCGATCCGGGTCTGGCTGTTCGAGCGCGCTGTTGCGAAGCGTTCTCAATAGGCGCTAAGCAACCCGAAAGGGGTCCAGCATGGCCGTGTCGAAGATTCGCCTCCGTTCCCTGTGGTTCTCGGTGCACAAGTGGATCGGGATCCTGCTCGCGATCCTGATCATCCCCGTCTCCCTCAGCGGCTCGGCCCTGGTCTGGCACGAGTGGCTCGACGAGACCCTCAATCCCGAGCGGGTGGTCGAGAGCGGCCCCGCCGAGCTCCCCTACGAAACCTATATCGCCGCCGCGCGTACGCAGCTCGGCCCTCAGGACCGGATCGCAAGCATCGCGCTTCCCGACGGCGAGGGCGCGGTCGTGGTGGCGGCCGCACGCGCGCCGGAGGGCGGCGGAGGCCGCGCGCTGCGCACCACCATCTGGCTCGACCCCGCGGATGCCCGCCTGCTCGATCGCCATTCGGGCAACGAAGGCGCGGTCCGCTTCCTTCACGTCCTCCACGGAAGCCTGATGGTGCCCGGCATGGGCCGCCAGATCGTCGGCTGGATCGGGGCCTTCATGCTGGTCTCCTCGCTGACCGGCCTGTGGCTGTGGTGGCCGAACCTCGGCGGCTTCAGGCGCGGCCTGCGCTGGCGCCGCCAGGACACGACCAACGCCAATCTCCATCACAGCGTGGGCTTCTGGATCTGTCTGCCGCTCGCCATCCTGTCCTTTACCGGCGTCTGGATCTCCTTCCCGGGAGTCTTCGGCGGCGGCGCGCCCGCCGCTGCTGCCGCCGCGAAGGCGCCCGCGGGTCCGCCGCTCCCGCTCCAGGAAACGCGTCTTGGGCCCGATGTCGCAGCCGCCTTTGCCGTGGTCGCGAGCCGGCGCGAACCGGCGATGGTCACCTGGCCCACCAACCGCTCGCCCCAATGGACGGTTGTGGTTCGGGGAGAAGGCGGCGGCGCCGAATACAAGATCGACGACACGAGCGGCGAGGCGCAACCGCAGCCGGTGCGCCCAGAGACCTTGGCGCGCAGCATGCGCCGCTGGCACGACGGCGACGGCATGGGGCCGGTCTGGCAGGTCGTGATCTTCGCCGGCGGGATCGCTCCGGCCCTGCTCGCGGTCACCGGGATCGTCATGTGGCTGCGCACGCGCAAGTGGCGCAGGAAGGCGGCGGCGAACCGCCAGACGGCTGCGGCCTGAACGGGGCCGTTTGGGGCCGAGTCTTAACCCAATCTCAACCACAACCGGGGCAGGGTGCGCCGTCCCGTGGGAGAGAAGAACAGTCATGGATAGTCTTCGCGGCTTCGACGAGGCGGATTTCGCGCCCGTTTCCGATGAGGAACCGGCGATGGAGCGCCCGCCGGCGATCGGTGTCGACGAGCGCCGGATGCATGTGCGCGCCTACAATTACTGGGTGTCGCTGCTCGACGGCCGCCATTTCCCGATGATCGAGGACCTCGATCCGGCGGGCATCGAGGATTTCGGCCCGCACAGCGTGCTCCTCGATTTCTCGGCGGACAGCGAGAATCCGGCGGTCAGCTTCCTCGGCCGCGCGCTCCGCGAGGAATGCGGGATCGGCTCCCCGATCGCCCGGATCAGCGACGTTCCCGCCCGCTCGCTGCTCTCGCGGCTGACGGACCATTATCTCCAGATCATCGCCAACAATGCGCCGATCGGCTTCGAGGCCGAATATGTGAACCGGCGCGGCGACAATACGCTCTACCGCGGGATCCTGATGCCGCTCTCGTCGGATGGCGAGACGATCGACTTCATCTACGGCGTGATCAACTGGAAGGAGCTGGCCGACAGCCGCACCGCCGGTGAAATCTCCGCCGCCGTCGACCGGATCGCGCCCGTGGCGCGCCCGCCGGCGAGCGAGGCGCCGGTCTGGGCCGACGGCCCCAATGCGCCGCTCGAGGGCGAGGCCGAGCCGGCCGAGGAGCCGGCGCCGCCGTCGGTCTGGCCTGAGGCCGAGATCGCGATCCCCGAGCTCGATCCGGAGGCCGGCCTTGGCGATCGCCTCGCCTTCGCCCGCGACAGCGCCGATGCAGCGCGCGATGCCGAGCATCGCAGCCGCGGCGCGCTCTACCGTGCGATCGGCAGCGCCTATGATTTCGCGCTCGCGGCTGCGGCCGCGCCCGACGATTATGCCGAATTGCTCGAAGATGCCGGGATCAAGGTCCAGGCGCGCGCGCCGATGACGGCGGTCGCCAAGCTCGTGTTCGGGGTGGATTACGACAAGACCAGGCTCACCGAGTTCGCGACCGCCCTCGCCTGGGCGGAGCGCGAAGGCGTCGCCGAGGGCGGCTTCGCGGAGATCCTCGAACGCACGCAGGGCGGCCTCAAGGCGATCGTCCAGGCCGAGCGCCGTGCGCGCCGCCCTGAGCGGACCGTCGATCCCGCCGAGACCGCCCGCGCCCGTCTGCGCGAGGCCGGCCCGCTCGGCTTCGTGGAGCTCGCGGTGGAAGGGGACGGCGAGTTCGTCCTGTTCGTCGGCCGCCGCGAAGGCGACGGGCGCATTGCCATCGTCGCGGGCCTCGCCGACGATCAGCTCACCGAGAAGGCCGTCCGCAAAGCCGCGGCCTGATCCGGCCCTCCGCCTCCTGAGCATGGCTGCCCGGCCTTGCCTCTCCGGCCTGCGGGGAGCATAGGGCGGCGCGACAGCCGACGGCGGTCCCGCCGTCCGAGCCCAGGAGCTTAAATATGAGTGCGGACCTTGTTGCGGGAACCTCCGGATCCACCGGAGGCGGGGATCCCGGCAACAGCCCGGCGAACGCCGCCGGTGGGCCCCTGATCGATGCGCTTGCCCATGCCCTGCGTCACGGTGCGCTGCCCGGCGAGCTCAAGGACTTCTCGGAGGAGGATGCGAAGGACGCCGCGACCTTCCTTTCCGTCTGCGCCCAGCGCCGTCCCGCCGGAATCGCGCTCGTCCGGCTCGAATCCGCCGGCGGGCAGGTCGGCCACCGCCGGATGCGAATCTGCATCGTCAACGCCGACATGCCCTTCCTGGTGGATTCGATCGCCAATGCGATTGCCGGCCGCGGCCTGACTATCCATCGCCTCCTTCACCCGGTCGTCTGCGTGGAACGCGATTCCGGCGGCGCGCTCCAGAAGGTCGAGCCGCTCTGCGACGAGCTCCAGCGCCGCGAATCCCTGATGTATATCGAGGTGGACCGCGCCGACGCCCGCGAGCGGCGCGAGCTGGTCGCCGAGCTCCACCGGGTCCTCGCCGACGTCCGCGCCGCGGTCACCGACTGGCGGGCCATGCAGGCCAAGATGCGCGCGGACGCCGATGCGATCGCGGACGACGAGGGCGCGGCCCTCCTGCGCTGGTTCGCCGACGGCGCGATGACCTTGCTCGGCTATCATGTCGAGCGGCCGGGCGAGCAGCCGTCCAGCGCGCTCGGCGTGTTCCGGCTGCCCGGCGACCCGACCGACGAGGGCGGCTGCGGCGGCGCGATCCGCTATTTCGAGGAGGGGGGCGCCGAGCCCTTGCTCGCCAAGGCCGATCTCAAGTCGACCGTCCACCGCCGCGTGCCGCTCGATCTCGTCGTGGTCCCGATCCGCGAGGAGTCCAAGATCACCGGAATCGGCGTCTATGCCGGCCTGTGGACCAGCGAGGCGCTCTCCACCCCGGCCGCCGAGGTGCCCTTGCTCCGCCGCCGTCTCGACGAGCTCGAGGCGCAGCTCGGCTTCGATCCGAAGGGCCATTCCGGAAAGGCGCTGCGCCACGCAATGTCGTCGCTTCCGCGCGACCTTCTGGCAAACCTCGATCCGGCCGCGGTGCGCGATCTGGTGATGACGGCGATGTCGCTTGCGGATCGGCCGCGGCCGACCCTGCTGCTCGTCCGAAGCGCCCTCAAGGGCCATCTCTTCGCCTTCGTCTGGCTGCCGCGCGACGAGCTCACCACGCGGCGCCGGATCGAGATCGCGCGGATGATCGAGGACGCGGCCGGCGGGACGATGACGAGCTGGTCCGTCGAGCTCGGCGACGGCGACCTCGCCCTCGTCCGCTACACGCTGGACATGGATGCGGCGCGCGAGCTTCCGGACGTTGCCGTGCTCGACCAGCGCCTGGTCGCGATGGTCCGAGGCTGGGAACCGAGCGTCGAAGAGGCGATCGGCGAGCTGCTCGGAACCGCCCGGGCGACCAGGCTGGCTTTGACCTATCTCGACGATTTCCCCGAAGGCTACCGGATCCGCACCGGCCCGCAGGAAGCGGCGCTCGACGTCATCCGAATCGCCGGCCTCGCCGGCGCCTCGGGCCGCGACGTGCGCCTGTTCCGCCGCGAGGAAGACGCGCCCAGCCGGCTCCACCTCAAGACCTATCGCCTCGCCGGGATCATCCCGCTGTCCGAGGCGGTGCCGGTGTTCGAGAATTTCGGCTTCCGGGTGCTCGAGGAAGTGCCGACCGCGCTCGATCAGGGCGATCTCGGCTACATCCACGATTTCGTGCTCGAGATGCCGGGCGGCGGCGACGCCGAAGAGGTGATGAAGCGCGGCCGCCAGGTCGAGCGCGCCATCGCCAACGTGCTCGAAGGCAAGGCCGAGAACGATCCGTTCAACATGCTGATCGTCTCGACCGGGCTTCAGCCGCGCGAGGTCGTGCTGTTCCGCGCCTGGTTCCGCTATCTGCGCCAGATCGGCCTCTCTTACTCGATGATCACGGTGGTCGAGGCGCTTCGCCGCGCGCCGGACGTGACCCGGTCCCTGATCGCCCTGTTCGATGCGATGCACGACCCCGATTTCGAGGGTGCGCGCGACGAGGCGATCAAGGCCGTCGAGAAGGCGATCGACCGCGGCCTCGGCCAGGTCGCAGCCATCGACGAGGACCGCATCCTGCGCCTCTACCGCGCGGTGATCGCGGCGACCCTGCGTACCAATGCCTTCGCGCCGGCCGGCGTCGAAGCGCTCGCCTTCAAGCTCGACAGCGCCCGGATTCCGGGTCTGCCGGCGCCGGTTCCGTGGCGCGAGATGTGGGTCTACAGCCCGCGCATCGAGGGTATCCACCTGCGCGGCGGCCCGGTCGCCCGCGGCGGCCTGCGCTGGTCCGACCGGCGCGACGACTTCCGCACCGAGATCCTCGGACTCGTCAAGGCGCAGGTGGTGAAGAATGCCGTCATCGTGCCGACCGGCGCCAAGGGCGGCTTCTATCCCAAGCATCTGCCGCCCGTCTCCGACCGCGACGCCTGGCTCGCCGAGGGAACGGAAAGCTACCGGATCTTCATCCGCTCGCTGCTTTCGGTCACCGACAATATCGTCGAGGGCGAGATCGTCCATCCGGACAGGGTCGTGGTCCGCGACGGCGACGATCCCTATTTCGTCGTCGCCGCCGACAAGGGCACGGCTACCTTCTCCGACGTCGCCAACGCAATCTCGGCCGAGCGCAATTTCTGGCTCGGCGACGCCTTCGCCTCGGGCGGCTCGCAAGGCTACGACCACAAGGCGATGGGGATCACCGCGCGCGGCGCCTGGGTCTCGGTCCAGCGCCACTTCCGCGAGATCGGAATCGACGTCCAGACCGATCCGATCCGGGTCGCGGGCGTCGGCGACATGTCGGGCGACGTGTTCGGCAACGGCATGCTGCTTTCCAAGGCGATCAAGCTCGTCGCCGCCTTCGATCACCGCCACATCTTCATCGATCCGGATCCCGATCCGGCGGCGAGCTGGGACGAGCGCAACCGCCTGTTCGCACTGCCGCGCTCGAGCTGGGCGGATTATGATGCGAAGCTGATCTCGAAGGGCGGCGGGGTCTTCCCGCGCAGCCAGAAATCGATCCCGCTCACAGCCGAGATCCGTGCGATGCTCGGGATCGAGGCGGAGGAGATCGAGCCGGCCGCCCTGATCAGCGCGATCCTCCGCGCCCAGGTCGATCTGCTCTGGTTCGGCGGGATCGGCACCTACATCCGCGCCCGCAGCGAGACCAACGCCGAGGTCGGCGATCCCGCCAACGATCCGATCCGCGTCGCCGCTTCGGAGCTCCGCGCCAAGGCGATCGGGGAGGGCGCGAACCTCGCCGTCACCCAGGCCGCGCGGATCGAGTTCGCCGACCTCGGCGGCCGCATCAACACCGACTTCATCGACAATTCGGCCGGCGTCGATTGCTCGGACAACGAGGTCAACATCAAGATCCCGCTCAACCGCGAAATGGTCGAGGGGCGGCTGAGCTTCGAGGACCGCAACGCCCTGCTCGCCGACATGACCGGCGCGGTCGCCGAGCTGGTTCTGGAAGACAACCGGCTCCAGACCCTCGCTCTGTCGGTCGCCGAGCGCGGTGGATCGACGGCGCTTCCGGCGCAGGTGCGCGTGCTCGAGGTGCTCGAGGAGGCCGGGCGGCTCAACCGGATGGTCGAGGGCTTCGCCTCCAACGAGGACCTGCTTCGGCGCGCGCAGGAGAATAAGGGCCTCACCCGCCCCGAGCTCGCAATCCTCCTCTCGCACGCCAAGATGGCGCTGCAGGACGCCGCCGAGACCAGTCCCCTCGCATCCGACGAGACGATGGAGGCCGAGCTGCTCGCCGCCTTCCCGACGCAGATGCAGGAGAAGCATCGCGAGGCGATCCTCCAGCACCGCCTGCGCTGCGAGATCATCGCGACCAAGGTCGCCAACCGCTTCGTCAACCGCCTGGGCATCGTGGCGCCCTTCGCGCTCGTCGAGCAGGAAGGTGCGTCGCTCGGCCACGCCGTCACCGCCTTCGTGGCGGCGGAGCGGCTGTTCGACATGCGCGCGCTCTGGGAAGAGCTGGATGAGATCGACGTGCCCGAGCAGGTCCGGCTCGAATTGTTCGACCGGACCTCCTCGGCGCTCCAGCTCCATGTCGCGGACCTGCTCCGCTCGACCGCGCCCGACATGCAGGCGGGCGAGATCGTCGCGCGCCTGCAGCCCGGCATCGACAAGCTCAGCGGTGCGCTCGACAGCCTGCTGAGGCCCGAGCCGCGGGCCGAGGGCGCGCTCCAGCGCCAGCAGCTCATCCGTCTCGGCGCGCCGGCAGAGATTGCCGACCGTGTCGTCCGGCTGATCGAGCTCGGAAGCGCGATCGGGATCGCCAATCTCGCCCAGAAGATGGGCATCGACGAGATCGAGCTCACCCATAGCTACACGATGCTCGGCGAGGTGCTCGGGATCGACTGGGCGCTGGCGGCGGCGCACCGCTTCCAGGCGCACGACCAGTGGGAGCGGCTGCTCACCGCCGGCCTCGCCCGCGACTTCGAGCAGCTCCGCCTCGAATTCCTCGAGCGCCGCCGCGGCGGCGATCCGGTCGCCTCGGTCGAGCGCTGGGTCGGCACGCACGGGCCGCGCATCGAGCAGTTCCGCCGGACCATCGAACGCGCCCGCAATGCCGCGGTCACCACCGCGCCGATGCTTGCCCAGCTCGCCACCCAGGCGCGCGCATTGCTCGGAAGATAGCGGGGGGAGAGAGGCGCTTGTCATCGCCGGGCGCCGCTGATAGGGCCCCGTGACCCGGGTAAAGCCGCTTTAGCTCAGATGGTAGAGCACATCATTCGTAATGATGGGGTCGTGGGTTCGAGTCCCCCAAGCGGCCCCCCCCTTTGATCCCGGGGTTTCAGGCCAGGCCTTCGTGATCGGCACCCTCAGGGGATTGGCTGGCCTTCCGGGTTGGTCCGGCGGTCCTCGCGGGCCTGGCGCATCATCTCCGCCCAACAGCCGGTGAATCCGCCCGGGCCGACGGTCGAGCAGCTCTGGATTCCGGTGCGGCCGACATATTCGAGGCTGCGGGCCTGGGCCGCCCAGCTCTCCGCCCGGCGCTGGCCCTGCTCGCGCAAGGGCTCGGGAATCCGGTAGCGCTCGTCCTCCGAGCGGCGGGCGCAGACGACGATCTCCTCGCTGGTGCTCGGCGGGCAGGGATCGTCGCCATAGACGATGAGCTGGCTCACCCGGCGGCCGTCCGGGGAGGGCGTCTCGGGAGCCTGGGCTGCCGCAGCAGCGGCGCCGACACCGGCAAGCAAGGCGAACGCGATCGGAACAAGGCGTGTCATCTGAGCCTCCTTGCGGGAAAAAGCCGGCCGGCGCCCGCTTTGTTCCGTGCCTTCAATTGCGCTCGGGCTGATCCTGCGCGGCCTGCGCCCGTTCGATCGCCTCCGCCTCGCGGTCGATGCGACGGTCGCGGTCGGCGCGCGCCTCCTCGACGAGCCGCGCCCAATTGATGTCGCCGGCCGCGCGGCGTTCGGCGCGGGCCTGCTGGACGAGCTGGTTGTGGCAACCGATGAAGCCGCCCGAGCCGGCGGGCGAGCAGCTGCCGATGCCGCTTCGCCCGACATAGGAGAGCTCGATCGCCCGGTCGGTCCAGCTGCGGCTCCCGGGCTCGCCCGGCCGCTCGCGGAGCGAAGGCGGGATTCGGTAGCGCTCGTCCTCAGGAAGCCGGGCGCAGACGATGATCTCGTCCGCGCTGCTCTCGGGGCAGGCGTCGTCTCCATAGACGATGAGCTGGTTGACCCGCGCGTCGGCGGGCGCAGGCGCCGCTGCCGGATCCTGGACGAAGGCGGCGGCGAGAAGCAGCAGGTTCTGCATCAGATCCTCTTGGACAGGGCAATCGCGGCGCGGCAGCCGGCGCGGATGAAGGCGGAGAGGATCGGATAGCCGACCGTGTCCTCGGCGCCGTGGGCGATCGCCGTGTCGCGATGCTCGAGCTCCTCGGCCTGGAAGTCGCGGATGGTCTCGGCGAGGCGCGGCTCCTCGTCGCCCAGGGTGGCGAGCTGGTCCGCATAATGGCGGTCGATCTCGGTCTCGACAGCGGCGGTGCAGGCCATCGCCGCACGAGGGCTCATCAGGGCCGTGACCGCGCCGAGCGCATGGCCGGCATGGTTCCAGAAGGGCTGGAGAAGGGTCGGGCGGACGCCGCGCGCGGGCAGGATGCGGTCGAACTCGGCGAGGTGGCGCTCCTCCTGCGCCGCCATCCGCGCGACGAGGCGGCCGGCGCTGCGGCCGTCGCCGAGCACCTTCAACTGGCCGGCGTAGATCCGGGTCGCGCCATATTCGCCGGCCTGGTCGACGCGCAGCATCGAGGCGACGTCGGGCCTGCGGTCTCCCGGCCGCCAGCTGGGTCCGCGGCTCAGCGCCGGATCCGGGGTCGTCTGAGGCTCAGCCATAGGATCACCAATCCGAACCCGGTCGAAATGATCGCGTTCCATCCCGCCATTGAAATGCCGAGCAGCTCCCACTGCACCTGGTCGCAGCGGACCAGGGGCGCGGAGAGGATGTCGGCAACGCTCATGCCGCTGGTCGAGGTGCACTGGGTGACGCCCTCGAAGATGCCGAGCTCGACCCCGGCATGATAGATTCCGATCCCGCCGCTGGCGAGGATGGCGAGCGCGGCGAGCCAGACGAGGCTCCGGCCGCGGTCCGGAAGCCGGTTCATCAGCGCGTAGGAGAGAAGGGCGAAGGCCAAAGCCGCGAAATGCGGCCAGCGTTGCCAGTAGCACATCTCGCACGGGATCAGGCCGCCCAGATATTGGGATCCGTGCGCACCGGCGAGCAGGCCCGCAGGCACCAGGGCGGCGAGCAGCCGCGCGCGGTCGAGGCTCGTCATCCCCATGTCCCCCCGCCGATTCCTAGCGCTGCGCCGGCCGGGCCGACGCCGGCGCCGCTGCAGCGCTCTGGGTGCGCCCGAGGCGCGCGATCGTCTGGACGGCGTAGTTCAGCTGGAAATCGGTGACCCCGCGCTGGCGGAGCTCCTCGGCTGTGGCCGAGAAGCGCGGATCGGGCCGGCCGTCATCCTGGATGACGTCGTCGCCGACCGAAGCCTCGTTGATCAGGTGGCGACGGAGATCGGCCTCGCGAACCCGGGTCCGCGAGCGATAGTCGGGATCGGAAAGCTGCGGCACCTGGATGTCCGGCGCGATCCCGCCCTCCTGAACCGAGCGGCCCGAGGGCGTGTAGTAACGCGCGGTGGTGAGGCGCAAAGCAGTCTCGCCGCGCCCCAGGGGAAGCAGGGTCTGGACCGAGCCCTTGCCGAAGGTCCGCTCGCCGAGCACGACGGCACGGCGATGGTCCTGCAGCGCCGCTGCGACGATCTCGGCCGCCGAGGCGCTTCCGGCATCGACCAGGACGACGATCGGCGCGCCGTTGGTGGCGTCGCCCGGCCGGGCGTGGAAGCGCTCGATGTCGGTCCGCCGGCGGCCGCGCTGCGAGACGATCTCGCCGCGCTCGAGGAACAGGTCGGAGAGGCCCACGGCCTGGTCGAGCAGGCCGCCTGGATTGGAGCGCAGATCGAGCACGTAGCCGAGCGGCGGCCGCCCGAGCTGGCGCTCGATGTCGCGGATCGCGTTCTGCGCCGCCTCGGTGGTGTTGCGGTTGAAGGTGGTGACGGTGATCACGCCGACGCCGTCCTTCACCTCGGAGCGGACCGCCGGAATGTCGATGATCGCGCGGGTGATGTTGACGTCGAACGGCCGCTCCCGGCCGGGCCGGACGATGGTCAGCCGAACGCTGGTGCCGGGCTCGCCGCGCATCGCATCGACCGCCTCGTCGAGCGTGCCGCCGAAGAACAGGCGCCCGTCGACATGGGTGATATAGTCGCCGGCCTTGATCCCGGCCCGGTCCGCGGGCGTCCCGCGGGTCGGCGCGATCACCTTCACCGCCCCGTCCTCGAGCGTCACCGAGAGGCCGAGGCCGCCATAATTGCCCTCGGTCGTCGTCATCAGCGTGCGGAAGTTGCGCGCATCGAGATAGGAGGAATGGGGATCGAGGCTCGCGAGCATGCCGTCGATCGCGCCCTTGATCAGCCGCTCGTCGTCGACCTGGTCGACATATTCGCTGCGCACCCGCTCGAACACGTTCATGAACTGCT
>JAEWCW010000199.1 GCA_023390415.1 Pseudomonadota bacterium
GGATGCACCCGCTTCCGACCTCGTCGGCGCCGAGCAGGATATTGTGGGTGCCGTTGGCGGCGCGCCCTTCGACCGCTGCAAGGCCGACATATTCGAGATCGGTGCCGGACGGGGCGAAGACGATGGCGACGTCCCCGGCGAGGCCGTAGGCGGCGCGGATCCGCGCGCGGCGCGATTCGAGGCCCGCCGCATAATCGCGGGGCGAGAGATCGCGGCCGATGCCGAGCGCTTCCACCGCCGCATAAGCTTCGGCCGACACGTCGTTGGCGGTCGACGAGGCATAAGCGAGCGCGTCCGAGGGGCGCGGCGCCGAATGATAGCGGTTGAGGCCGGTGGCGGGATCGAGCCGGATCCGGGCGTCGCCGCCTTCGGTCATCAGCTCGGCGGCGCTTGCTCCGCTCGTTTCAAACAGGTTCACGCTTGCTCACTCTTGCTCTTGGCGGCGCCGACGTTATGTCCCGCGGGCACTTCCCTGAAAGGCGAATTTCCGCGTGTCAAACATCCGTCCCCTCGTCATCCCCGACGAAGCGAAGCAGCGGCTGCGCATTCTCTTCATTGCCAAGCACGCCCTTTGGGACGCCGGCCTGCATCCCGAGGACGGCAACCACGCCGTCTACCATGTCGAGGTGCGCGAGATCCTAAAGGGGCTCGGCCTCGAGCATCTCAGCATCGCCAACCGCTACGAGGCCCTGTTCGACAAGCCCGACGTCGACTTCGTCTTTCCGCTCCTCAACCGCGGCGGCTTCCTCAACAGCGAGATGCTTTTGCCTTTGCTCTGCACGCGGCACGGAATTCCGTTCCTCGGCGCGAGCCCGATCCTCCGCGGCATGGCCGACGACAAGCATCTCACGAAGATGGCGGCGCATGCGCGCGGAATCCCGACCGCGCCCTGGGCGGTCTATCGCCGCGGCGCACCGGTCGAGCAGGCGCGCTGCCCCGAAGGCGAACGGCTGGTGATCAAACCCAATGCGAGCTCGGCGAGCTGGGGAGTCCAGGACGCGCGCGACTGGGCCGGCGTGGAGAAGGCGGTCGCGCAGATCCACAGCGAAGGCCATGACGCGATCGTCGAGCCCTTCCTCAACGGCTCGGACGTCGAGGTTCCGGTGGTGACGATCAACGGCGAGCCGGTGATCATGCCGATGATGCTGTTCGAGCAGGCCGACCCGACCCATCTGCGCACCTATTATGAGAAGCGCGACCTGGTCGACCGGGCGAGCAAGTATCGGCTGGTGCCGTTCGACCAGTCTGAGCTGATGCCGCAGATCGCCGAATATACGCGGATGATGGCCGAGGAATTCCGGCCGTTCGATTACGGCCGCTTCGAGTTCCGGGTCGATCTGGAGACCGGGACAATCAACTTCCTCGAGGTCAATTTGCAGGCGAATCTCTGGTCCGAGAAGGTCTATGGGCGGTCTGCCGCGCTGGCCGGCTGGAGCCAGTCGCAGCTGATCGAGACGATCCTGTGCGAGAGCCTGAGGCGCCATGGCCTCCTCTGAGGGCGGGTTCACCGCGATCGTCCTGGCGGCGCAGCGCGGCGGCCGGCTCGATCCGCTCGCCGACCGCGCCGGCGTCAGCCACAAATGCCTCGTGCCGATCGTCGGCAAGCCTTTGCTCGAATGGGTGCTGGACGCGCTGAGCCGCGTGCCGGGGCTGCGCGAAATCCACATCAGCGTCGAGAAGGAGGCGGTCCAGGCGCTGAGGCAGGTGCGCGGCGCGCGCGGCGAGCTCGGCATTCCAGTCGAGTTCGTCACCGCCGCCTCGACCCTCACCGACAGCGTCTATGCGGCCGCGCACGGCATCGAGGGGCCGATCGTCGTCACCACCGGCGACAATGTGAACCTGGCGCCCGAGACGGTCGCCGAGATGGTGCGGATGATGGAGGCCGGCGCCGAGGGCGTGCTCACCGTCACCACCCGCGAGGCGGTGCTCGCCGCCCATCCCGAGGGGCAGCGCCGATTCTACAAGCTGAAGGGCGGCGCCTATTCCAACTGCAACCTCTACGGCATCAACGGCGAGCGCGCGCTGAGGATGGCGGAGACCTTCCGCTCGGGCGGCCAGTTCGCCAAGAATCCGAAGCGGCTGGCCGAGGCGTTCGGCATCTTCAACCTGCTGCTCGCCCGCTTCGCTTTGGTCACGATCGAGGGCGCGACCAAGCGGATGTCGAAGCGCTACAACATCCGCCTCGAGCCTTTGGTGGTGAGCGACGGTTCGCAAGCGATCGACGTCGACAATGCCCGCACCTACGACATCGCCCGCGGCCTCCTCGAACGGCGCCACCGCACTTGAGCGGCCGCCGGCTTGCCATTATCGGGGCGGCAAGGACAAAGGACTGATCGATGGCCGAATTCGCGCTCCCCAAGAACAGCAAGATCAAGGGCAAGGGCCGGGAGCACAAGGCGCCGCCGGGCGCCAGCCGCGTGCGCAGCTTCAAGATCTACCGCTACGATCCCGACAGCGGCGAGAATCCGCGCTACGACAAGTTCGAGATCGATCTCGACGAGACCGGGCCGATGGTCCTCGACGCGCTCATCAAGATCAAGAACGAGGTCGATCCGACCTTGACCTTCCGACGCTCCTGCCGCGAGGGCATTTGCGGCTCCTGCTCGATGAACATCGCCGGCCGTAACGGCCTCGCCTGCACGACCGCGATCGAGGATTATAAGGGCGAGATCCGGATCACGCCGCTCCCGCACATGGACGTGGTCAAGGACCTCGTCCCCGACTTCACCCACTTCTTCGCCCAATATGCCTCGATCAAGCCGTGGCTGCGCGCGGAGACGCCGGCGCCGTCCGGCAAGGAAAGGCTGCAGTCGCCCGAGGACCGGGCGAAGCTGGACGGGCTCTACGAGTGCATCCTCTGCGCCTGCTGCTCGAGCTCCTGCCCGAGCTATTGGTGGAATTCGGACCGCTTCCTCGGCCCGGCGATCCTCTTGCAGGCCTATCGCTGGCTCGCCGACAGCCGCGACGAGGCGACGCCGGAGCGGCTCGACGACCTCGAGGACCCGTTCAAGCTCTACCGCTGCCACACGATCATGAACTGCGCGAACGTCTGCCCCAAGGGCCTCAACCCGGCCAAGGCGATCGCCGAGACCAAGAAGATGCTCGTCGACCGCGCGGTCTGACGCAGGGCACCTAGACCACGACGAAGTCCGAAGCCGCGAGCGACGGCAGGCTGCTGAACGTCGCCAAGAGCACGGCCTCGCCGCTTCCCGTTCCGTCGGCGTCCCAGAAGAGACTCCCATCGTCGGTATCGTAGAGGAATTGGCCTGAAGCATCCGATGGGGTCGGGTCCGTTCCTGAGACCAGCGAAACCGAGCCGCCTTCGGTCAGGCCTCCGCCGAAGCTGCTCGCCGAGATGCGGATCTGGTCCGTTCCGGAGACGAAGTCGGTGATCTCGTCCGGCCCCTCCGAGACGAACTGGAAGTCGAAGATGTCGCTGCCGGTGCCCCCGGACAGCACATCGGAGCCGAAGCCGCCCGACAAGATATCATTGCCGTCGCCGCCATCCAGGCTGTCGCCGCCGTCGCCGCCCGACAGGACGTCGTCGTCGTTGCCGCCGGTGATGACGTCGTTGCCGGCCTCCCCGGTCAGAGTGTCGGCGCCGTCGCCGCCGGACATGTCGTCATTGCCATTGCCGCCGAAGACGTCGTCATTGCCGGCTTCGCCGTACAGCTCGTCGTCGCCCTCGTCGCCGGACAGCGCGTCATCCCCGTTGCCGCCATAGATGATGTCGTCTCCGTCGCCGCCGTTCAGATTGTCCAGGCCGTCTCCGCCATTGATGACGTCGGCGCCGGCCTGGCCGAAGACGGAGTCCTGGCCGCCGAGCGCATCGATGGTGTCGGCGCCGATCGTCCCGATGAGGATGTCGTCATCCGCCGTGCCGGTGATCGTCTCGCCCGCCGGTGCGCCTCCATCCGGCGGGTAGCCGGGCACGAAATTGGCTTCGGTGAAATCGCCGGCATCGGTGTTCTGAAAGACGACGAGCGTCTCCCAGGCCACGCCGTTGGCGGTCCCGTCCCGGTCCCATTGGAGCAGGGTGTCGACGCCGCTCTGCTGCAGCCGCAGGAAGCCCGAAGCGAACGGATTGGAGCTGCCGTCCCAGCCCAAGAGGAGGCTCAGCAATGCCCCGTCGTCCCCCTCCATCCGGAACAGGTCGCCGCCGGCGCCTGGCGTGAAGTCGGTGACGACGATCGCCTCCGCTCCGACATCGGCATGGAGGATCTCGACCGTGTCGCTGCCGCTGCCGGTGGCGATCGTGCTCGCGGACGCGCGGTAATAATGGCGGATCGTGTCGTTGCCGTCGCCGCCGTCGATGGTCTGGGGCCCGTCGGTGGAGCCCGCAATGATCTCGTCGTGGCCGACGCCGCCGACAAAGCTGTTGGTTCCGCTGAAGTCGGACAGGGAATCGTCACCGTCGCCGCCGTCGAGCGTATCGTCGCCGTCGCCGCCGGACAGGAAGTCGGCGTCGTTGCCACCCGTGACGACGTCGTTGCCGGCTCCACCATCCAAATTGTCCGAGCCATCGCCACCCGACAATTGATCATCGCCGTTCCCGCCGATGAGGCTGTCGCTGCCGACCTGACCGACCAGCTGGTCGTCGCCGTCACCGCCCGAGAGCTGGTCATCGCCGTTGCCGCCATCGATGACGTCGTTGCCGGCCTCGCCGTTCAAGAAGTCGGCGCCGTCTCCGCCGTTGATGACATCGTCTCCGGCCCGCCCGAAGACGATGTCATTGCCGCCGAGCGCATTGATCACGTCGGCGCCGATCGTGCCGGTCAGCGTTTCGCCGCCACCGGTGCCGGTGATCGTCTGGCCCACCGGCGCGGATCCGTCGGGCGGGTAGCCGGGCGCGAAATTGGCTTGGGTGAAGTCGTCGGCATCGGTGTTCTGAAATACGACGAGGGTCTCCCAGGCCACGCCGTTGGCGGTCCCGTCCCGGTCCCATTGGAGCAAGGTGTCGGTGCCGCTCTGCTGCAGCCGCAGGAAGCCCGATCCGAACGGGTTGGAACTTCCGTCCCAGCCCAAGAGCAGGTTCAGCAATGCCCCTTCGTCCCCCTCCATGCGGAACAGGTCGCCGCCGGCGCCGGGCGTGAAGTCGGTGACGATGATCGCCTCCGACCCGACATCGGCATGGAGGATCTCGACCGTGTCGCTGCCGGTGCCGGTGGCGATCGTGCTCGCGGAGGAGCGGTAATAATGGCGGATCGTGTCGTTGCCGTCCCCGCCGTCGATGGCCTGGGCGCCGTCGGTGGAATCGGCCACGATCTCGTCGTCGCCGAGGCCGCCGGTCAGCAGGTTGGACCCCAAGCCGCCGGACAGCACATCGTGGCCATCGCCGCCGCTGAGGCTGTCGTCGCCGGCGCCGCCGTCCAGAGTGTCGTCGCCATCGCCGCCCGACAGCTGGTCATCGCCACCCTCGCCGAAGAGCACGTCATTGCCGGCCTGGCCCGACAATTGGTCGTTGCCCTCGCCGCCGGACAAGAGGTCTCCGTCATTTCCGCCTTCGAGGACGTCGTTGCCGGCCCCACCATCCAGATTGTCCGAGCCATCGCCGCCCGACAGTTGGTCATTGCCGTTCTCTCCGACGAGGCTGTCATTGCCGGCATCGCCGAACAGCTGATCGTTACCGCCGCCGCCAAGCAGGAGGTCATCGCCATCGCCGCCATGAACGAGATCGGCGCCGCCGAGACCGAAGACGGTATCGTCGCCGCCGAGCGCATCGATCGTATCGTTGTCGGGCGTACCGGTCAGCGTTTCGCCGTCATCCGTTCCCGTGATCACGGCGCCCGGGTCAGATCGGCCCTCGACCGTGATCGTGACAGTGGAGGATGACTGGGCACCATGCTCGTCCTCGATCGTGTAGTCGACGCTGACGAGCGCGCTCTCGCCCTCCTCGAGATCGTCGAAATCGGTGCCCGGATCGAATTGGACCTGATTGCCGACGACCGAGGCGGTGCCCTGACCCGGCGGGGCCGAGGCGGCGGTGACGGTGAGCGTTGCGCCATTATCGACGTCGGTGTCGTTGGCGAGGACGTCGATCAGGATCGCGGCATCCTCGTCCGTCGTCGCGCTGTCTGTGTCAGCGACGGGCGCGTCGTTGACACCGGTGATGGTGAACGTCAGCGTTCCGGTGTCGGTCACGCTTCCGTCGGACGCGGTATAGCTGAAGCTGTCGGTTCCGGTCTGGCCCTGCGCCAGCGTCTGCGCCGAGGGTTTCAGCACATAAAGGTAGGTGCCGTCGGCGTTCATGGTGAGCGTGCCGAACGTGCCGTCGAACGTGCCCGGCGCGACCGTCAGCATATCCCCTTCGAAGTCGAAATCATTGTCGAGGACGCTCGCCGACCCGCTGCTGTAGCTCCCGTCATCCTCGCCCAGGCTCGCGGAATCATCGAAGGCCATCGGCGCGTTATTGGCCGTGAGATCGATGGTGAGGTCGGAAAAATGAAGCCGCTCGACCCGGACCAGCAGGTCGCCGCCGTCGGCGCCCGAGCCGGGTCCGCCGGGGCCGTTATGGACCACACCGGTGAGCGGCCCAAGCCGGTAAAACGAATAATCGAGGACCGAACCCGAATAGACCGCGGTATCGGTGCCCGAGCCGCCGTCGATGAGGTCGAGGCCGCCGCCGCCCGTCAACGTGTCGTTGCCGTTACCGCCAAAGAGGGCATCGTTGCCGCTGCCGCCGTCGATGGTGTCGTCATTGTCGTCGCCGGACATGATGTCGTTGCCCGAGCCGCCGCTCATGACATCGTTGCCGGTGCCGCCCGACATCTCGTCGTCCTGGTCGCCGCCGTCCATCGTGTCGTTTCCGGCGCCGCCGAACAGCTGGTCCCAGCCCGCGCCGCCGCGGATCAGATCATTGCCCTCATCGCCGTAAAGCTCGTCGTCGCCCGCGTCCCCGTCGAGCGTGTCGTCGCCCTTGCCGCCCGATATGGTGTCATGACCGGCGCCGCCCGACATGGTGTCGTTGCCGTCTCCGCCGAGGATGTCGTCATCGCCATCTTCGCCGTAAAGCGTGTCGTTCCCGGTGCCGCCGCCGATATGATCATTGCCGGTTCCGCCGTAGATCGTGTCGTTGCCGCCGCGACCGTCCAGACGGTCATTGCCCCCCAATCCATAGATCGTGTCGTCGCCGTTGGAGCCGTGGATCGTATTGTTGCCGTTGTTGCCGGTGTAGGTCGTCACGTCGAGTTCCTTCCCGTCGTCCGACGATCAGGCACAGCGCACACCCGCATTTCAGCGAACAGAGCTGATCAAACTGCTATAATGCTGGCGCGACCGCTCCTGATCTAATTCTGTTCTGCAGAACCGATTGAACGCAACAAGGCGCTTCCGTCCTTGACTTGCTCGCGAAGCGACTCGTCCCAGACGCTGCTTGGACGATCAGAGTGACTTACCGCGCGGCGAGTGTCCAGAGCGGACGGAGAACATGGCGTAATAATATGAGAAGGGCGGCAAATCTCCTTCCGGCCGCTCGAAAGGGCCAGGGCGGCATGAGGGCTCGCTTCGCCTTGCCGAGCGCGGCCACGCAGCACTTGCCGGCCTCGTCTTTTCCCGCCACTCACGCCGGCATGGACGTCCACCCGCTGATCCGCCACCAACCCGATCCGAACCATCCCGGCTGGTGGAGCTGGGACCTGGCCGACGAGACGCGCTTCAACGCCACAATCGGCAAATTGCTCGTCCGGGCGGACGGTCCCGGCCGGGCGGTGTGCCGGATGTTTCCGGAGCGCCGGCATTCCAATCTCGCCGAGGTCGTCCATGGCGGGGCGATCCTGACCTTCATCGACATGGCGATGTTCGGCGGCGGCCACGTCGCGGGGGCTGCCATCGCTTATTCGGTGACCCTCGATCTCTCGGCACAGTTTCTTTCGCCCGGACGGCTCGGGGAGCCGCTCGACTGCAGTGTCGAGCTTCTTCGCGAGACCGGGCGCCTCGCCTTCATGCGCGGCCTGGTCGTCCAGGGCGACGAGAAGGTGGCGGCGTGGTCGGGGACTTTGCGGAAAGGGAAAGCGCCGTCGTGACCGCGGTCGCGGAGCGCTATTCGGCCTTGCTCGCCGCCGGGGAGCTGAAGCCGGACGAGGACCAGGCGCGGGCTGCGCAGGCGCTCGACAGGCTCGCCGCGGCGCTTGGGGAGAAGCCGAAGGGCCGCTTCCTCTCGCGCCTGTTCGGAAGCGACGGCGCGAAGCCGCGCGGCCTCTACATGTGGGGCGGCGTCGGGCGCGGCAAATCGATGCTGATGGACCTCGCCTTCGAGGCGATTCCGGTCGCGCCGAAGCGCCGCGTCCATTTCCACGAATTCATGCTCGAGGTGCACGAGCGGCTCCGCGCCGAGCGCGTGAAGGAGGAGGGGGACCCGATCCCGCCGGTGGCGAAGGCGATCGCGGCCGAGGCGCGCCTGCTCGCCTTCGACGAGATGGTGATCAACAACAGCGCCGACGCGATGATCCTGTCGCGGCTGTTCGGGCGGCTGCTCGACGAGGGCGTGACCGTGATCACCACCTCGAACCGGCCGCCGCGCGATCTCTATCTGGGCGGTCTGAACCGCGAGTTGTTCCTGCCCTTCATCGACCTGGTCGAGCGCGAGCTCGACGTGGTGCCGCTGAACGGGCCCGTCGACTATCGGCTCGAGCGCCTGGGCGGCTTTCCGACCTGGTATGTGCCGAACGGGCCGGAAGCGACCCAAGCGCTCTCGGCGGCGTTCTTCCGCCTCACCGACTATCCGCCCGAGGACCGCGCTCACGTGCCGAGCGAGGACATTCCGGTCCAGGGCGGGCGCAGCCTGCACGTGCCCAAGAGCCTGAAGGGCGTGGCGGTCTTCTCGTTCAAGCGCCTGTGCGGCGAGCCTCGCGGCGCCGCCGACTATCTGGCCATCGCCCGCCGCTATCACACGACCATCCTCGTCGGCATTCCCGTGCTCGGCCCGGAGAAGCGCAACGAGGCGGCGCGCTTCGTCACCCTCGTCGACGCGCTCTACGAGCATAAGGTGAAGCTGCTCGCGGCCGCCGACGCCGAGCCGGCCTCGCTCTACCCGAAAGGCGACGGCGCCTTCGAGTTCGAGCGCACCGTCTCCCGGCTGATGGAGATGCAGAGCCGCGACTATCTCGCCCTCGGCCACGGCGAGGACTGAACGGCCAAAAAAGCCCCGTCGAGACGGTTGCCCCTTCAGCGCGGCGGGACTAAGCGGACGCCACATCCCGGAGGCCGCTCCCCGCGGTCCCACCCGCTTCGACCACGAAAGGCTCTGGAGCTCATGGCTCGCAAGAAGATCGCGCTTATCGGTGCCGGCATGATCGGCGGCACGCTCGCCCACCTCGCCGCGCTCAGGGAATACGGCGACATCGTCCTCGTCGACGTCGCCGAGGGCATTCCGCAGGGCAAGGCCCTCGACATCGCGCAGGCCGGCCCGGTCGAGGGCTTCGACGCCCAGCTTCTCGGCACCAACGATTATGCCGACATTGCCGGCGCCGACGTGTGCATCGTCACCGCCGGAGTCGCCCGCAAGCCCGGCATGAGCCGCGACGATCTGCTCGGGATCAACCTCCAGGTGATGAAGGCGGTCGGCGAGGGCATCAAGGCCCACGCGCCCGACAGCTTCGTGATCTGCGTCACCAACCCGCTCGACGCGATGGTCTGGGCGCTTCGCGAATTTTCCGGCCTTCCGCACGAGCGGGTGGTCGGCATGGCGGGCGTGCTCGATTCGGCGCGCTTCCGCACCTTCCTCGCCGAGGAGTTCGGAGTCTCGGTCGAGGACGTCACCGCCTTCGTTCTCGGCGGCCACGGCGACACGATGGTCCCGGTCACGGCTTACTCGACCGTCGCCGGAATCCCGATCCCGGACCTGGTCAAGATGGGCTGGTCGACGCAGGAGAAGATCGACGCGATCGTCCAGCGCACCCGCTCGGGCGGCGGCGAGATCGTCGCGCTTCTGAAGACCGGATCGGCTTATTACGCGCCGGCGACCAGCGCTCTGGAGATGGCCGAGGCCTATCTCAAGGACAAGAAGCGCGTCCTCCCGGCCGCCGCCTATCTCACCGGCCAATATGGCGTCGACGATCTCTATGTCGGCGTTCCGGTCGTGATCGGCGCCGGCGGCGTCGAGAAGATCGTCGAGATCGAGCTGGACGAGTCCGCCAAGGGCAATTTCCAGGTCTCGGTCGACGCCGTGAAGGAGCTTCTCGAGGCCTGCAAGGGCATCGACGAGAGCCTGCGTTAATTCAGGAAGGTACGGATGAGCATCCTCGTCAACGCGAATACTCGCGTCATCACCCAGGGCATGACCGGCGAGACCGGGACGTTCCACACCGAGCAGGCGCTCGCCTACGGCACCAAGATGGTCGGCGGCGTGACGCCCGGGAAGGGCGGCCAGACCCATATCGGCCTGCCGGTCTTTGACACGGTCGACGAGGCGGTGAAGGCGACCGGCGCCGACGCCAGCGTGATCTACGTTCCGCCGCCCTTCGCCGCGGATTCGATCCTGGAGGCGATCGACGCCGAGGTGCCGCTGATCGTCTGCATCACCGAGGGCATTCCGGTGCTCGACATGGTGCGGGTGAAGCGCGCCCTCTCGGGCTCCAAGTCCCGCCTGATCGGGCCGAACTGCCCGGGCGTGCTGACGCCCGAGGAGTGCAAGATCGGGATCATGCCCGGCAACATCTTCAAGAAGGGCTCGGTCGGGGTCGTCAGCCGCTCCGGCACGCTGACCTACGAGGCGGTGTTCCAGACCAGCAACGAGGGCCTCGGCCAGACGACTGCGGTCGGGATCGGCGGCGACCCGGTCAACGGCACCAACTTCATCGACGTGCTCGAGCTGTTCCTGGCCGACGACGAGACCAAGTCGATCATCATGATCGGCGAGATCGGCGGCTCGGCGGAAGAGGAAGCGGCGCAGTTCCTGAAGGACGAGGCCAAGAGGGGCCGCTCCAAGCCGACCGTCGGCTTCATCGCCGGCCGGACCGCGCCTCCGGGGCGCCGGATGGGCCATGCCGGCGCGATCGTCTCCGGCGGCCAGGGCGGTGCCGAGGACAAGATCGCCGCGATGGAGGAGGCTGGAATTCGCGTCTCTCCGAGCCCATCTGAGCTCGGCAAGACCCTGAGCGAGCTGCTGAAGGGCTGAGGACGAATCGGCGGACAGGGGTTTCCGCCTCAAGGATCGAAAAGGCAGGGTTCCAGGACATGAGTGGCGAACGCGTTGAGGGCCCGAGCTGGGCGCGCGACAATTGGCCGGTCGTCGAGCTCGACGAGGTCAATGCGGGCCTCGACCCCACGCGCCAGGGCCTGCCCGAGAAAGCCGTGCCGCAGGCGGCCGCCGCCAAGGCGGCCGCCGCCGGCCGCTCAGACGACGAGGTCCGGCAGGCGGCGCGCGATTCGATCCAGGCGATGATGCTGATCCGCACCTACCGGGTGCGGGGCCATCTCGCCGCGGATCTCGATCCGCTCGGCCTCACCAAGCGCGAGCTTCCGGCGGACCTCACCCCGGAATTCCACGGCTTCGGCCCCGATGCGCTCGACCGGCCCATCTATCTCGGCGGAACGCTCGGCTTCGAATATGCCACCGTCCGCGAGATCGTCGAGGTTCTGCGCCGCAACTACTGCGGCAAGATCGGCCTCGAATATATGCACATCAACGACCTCGAGGAGCGCCGCTTCCTCCAGGAGCGGATGGAAGGGCGCGAGGCCGAGATCAGGTTCACGCCGGAGGGTAAGCAGGCCATCCTCGCCAAGGTGGTCGAGGCGGAGCAGTGGGAGAAGTTCCTCGCCCGCAAATATGTCGGCACCAAGCGCTTCGGGCTGGACGGCGGCGAATCGATGGTCCCGGCGCTCGAGGCGGTGATCAAATATGGCGGGCTCGATCGGGTCCAGTCGATCGTGCTCGGAATGGCGCATCGCGGGCGGCTCAACGTCCTCGCCAACGTGATGGGCAAGCCCTATCGCGCGATCTTTAGTGAGTTCGCCGGCGGCGCCGCCAATCCCGAGGATGTCGGCGGATCGGGCGACGTCAAATATCATCTCGGCACCTCGTCGGACCGCGAGTTCGAGGGCGTCAGCGTCCACCTCTCGCTGGTCCCCAATCCGAGCCATCTCGAGGCGGTCGATCCGGTCGTTCTCGGCAAGGCGCGGGCGCAGCAGGTGGCGCTGAACGATCCGGACGGCGACATGGTGCTCCCCGTGCTGCTCCACGGCGACGCCGCCTTCGCGGGGCAGGGCATCGTTTGGGAGTGCCTCGGCTTCTCCGGAATCCCCGGCTACTCGACCGGCGGCTGCATCCATTACATCATCAACAACCAGGTCGGCTTCACGACCTCGCCGCAATTCGCGCGCTCCTCGCCCTACCCGTCGGACGTGGCCAAGGGCATCCAGGCGCCGATCCTGCACGTCAACGGCGACGATCCCGAGGCGGTGACCTTCTGCTGCAAGCTGGCGATCGAATATCGGCAGAAGTTCAACCGCGACATCGTCATCGACATGTGGTGCTACCGGCGCTTCGGCCACAATGAGGGCGACGAGCCGGGCTTCACCCAGCCGCTGATGTATGCCGCGATCCGCAACCATCCGCCGGTCTCCAAGCTCTATGCGGACCGCCTGGTCGCGGAAGGGGTGATCGAGCCGGGCTGGCTCGACCGGCAGGTGGCCGAGTTCACCGCCTTGCTCGAGACTGAGTTCGAGGCGGCGAAGACCTATCTGCCCAACAAGGCCGACTGGTTCGAAGGCGCCTGGGCGGGACTCAACCGGCCGCAGGAGGCGATCACCGAGCGCCGCAACGTCGCGACGGGTGTCACCGAGGCGGCGGCGCGGGAGATCGGGACGATCCTGACGACGGTTCCGGAGGGCTTCACCCCGCACAAGACGCTCGCCCGCATCGTCGAGGCTAGGCGCCAGATGTTCGAGACCGGCGAGGGCTTCGACTGGGCGACCGCGGAAGCGCTCGCCTTCGGCACCCTCCTCCGCGAAGGGCATCCGGTCCGCCTCTCCGGCCAGGATTCGGGGCGCGGCACGTTCAGCCAGCGCCACGGCGTGTGGACCGACCAGAATGACGGCCGCAAGCATATCCCGCTGACCGGGGTCGGACCGGCCCGGTTCGAGGTTCGCGACAGCCCGCTCTCCGAATTCGGCGTAATGGGCTTCGAATATGGCTATTCGCTCGCCGACCCGCAGACATTGGTGCTGTGGGAGGCGCAGTTCGGCGACTTCGTGAACGGCGCCCAGGTGATGATCGACCAGTTCATCTCCGCGGGCGAGGCGAAGTGGCTGCGGGCGAGCGGCCTCGTCCTGCTGCTCCCGCACGGTTACGAGGGGCAGGGGCCCGAGCACAGCTCGGCGCGGCCGGAGCGCTTCCTGCAGCTCTGCGCCGAGGACAATATGCAGGTCGCCAACTGCACGACCCCGGCCAATTATTTCCACATCCTCAGGCGCCAGATGAACCGCGACTTCCGCAAGCCGCTGGTGCTGATGACGCCCAAGTCGCTGCTCCGGCACAAGAGCGCCGTCTCGAGCCTCGCCGACTTCACCGGCGACAGCCATTTCCGGCGAATCCTCTCCGATCCGGGCGGGCCGCGCGACGAGGATGTGCGGCGTCTGGTCCTCTGCACCGGCAAGGTCGCCTACGAGCTGATCGAGGCGCGCGACCGGGCCGGGATCAGCGACGTCTCGATCGTCCGAATCGAGCAGCTCTATCCCTTCCCGGGCGAGGCCCTGCTCGCCCGGCTGCAGCGCATGACCAACCTCCAGGAGGTGGTCTGGGCGCAGGAGGAGCCGCAGAACCAGGGCTATTGGACCCACGTCGAGCCGCGCATCGAGCGCCGCCTCGCCGAGGCCGGCCTCAAGCCGAAACGGCCCATCTATGCGGGGCGTGCGGCCTCGGCTTCGCCGGCGACGGGCCTCGCCAAGCGTCACGCGGCGGAGCAGGCGGCCTTGATCGCGGCGGCGCTCGGCCATAGCAGCGAAGCCGAGCCGCAGCGCAAGGCGGGATAAGGATCAAGATGGCGACCGAAATCACAGTACCGACGCTCGGCGAATCGATCACCGAGGCGACCTTGGGCGAATGGCTGAAGAAGCCGGGCGAGGCGGTGAAGGCCGACGAGCCGGTGGCGAGCCTGGAGACCGACAAGGTCGCGGTCGAGGTCCCCTCGCCGGTCGCGGGCGTGATGGGCGAGCAGCTCGTCCAGCCGGGCGACACCGTCGCGGTCGGCGCGGTGATCGGGCGGGTCGAGTCGGAGGGCGGCGCGGCGGCTGCTCCTGCGCTTCCGGAATCGACGCCGGTCAATCCCGCCGGCGCCGGCGAGAATATCGAGGTTCGCGAGGATCAGGACGATGAGGAGGGCTCGCACCTCACTTTGTCCCCGTCGGTGCGCCGGCTGGTCCTCGAGCACGGCGTCGACCCGTCGCGGATCAAGGGCACCGGCAAGGACGGCCGCCTGACCAAGGACGACGTCCTCGCCGCCGCTCAGGCGCAGAAGGCGGCTCCGGCTCCCGCGCAAGCCTCGGCCCCTGCGCCGACCCCGGCACCAAGCGCCCCGGCCGCTGCCGGTGGGGAGAGGCGCGAGGAGAGGGTGCGGATGACGCGCCTTCGCCAGACCATCGCGAGCCGGCTCAAGGAGGCGCAGAACACCGCCGCGATCCTGACGACGTTCAACGACGTCGACATGACCGAGGTGCTCGCCGCGCGCGGCCGCTACAAGGATCTGTTCGAGAAGAAGCACGGCATCCGCCTGGGCTTCATGGGCTTCTTCGTGAAGGCTGCGGCGCTCGCCGCGCGCGACGTGCCCGCGGTCAACGCCTCGATCGAGGGCGACGAGATCGTCTACCGCGACTATCTCGACGTTTCAGTGGCGGTCTCTGCGCCGAACGGCCTCGTGGTCCCGGTGATCCGCAATGCGGACAAGCTCTCGTTCGCGGAGATCGAGAAGACCATCGCCGACTTCGGCAAGCGCGCCAAGGCGGGCACTTTGACCATGGACGACATGAAGGGCGGCACCTTCACAATCTCCAACGGCGGGGTGTTCGGCTCGCTGCTCTCGACCCCGATCATCAATCCGCCGCAGTCGGCGGTGCTCGGCATGCACCGGATCGAGGAGCGGCCGGTGGTGCGGGGCGGCCAGATCGTGGCGCGGCCGATGATGTACCTGGCGCTGAGCTACGACCACCGCCTGATCGACGGCCGCGAGGCGGTCACCTTCCTCGTCCGGATGAAGGAAGCGATCGAGGACCCGACGCGCCTGCTCATCGATCTCTAGGAAAGAAAAAATGGCTGAGACCAATTTCGACGTGATCGTGATCGGCGCCGGGCCGGGGGGCTATGTCGCCGCCATCCGGGCCGCGCAGCTCGGGCTGAAGACGGCGTGCGTCGAGAGCCGCGAGACTTTGGGCGGGACCTGCCTCAACGTCGGCTGCATTCCGTCCAAGGCGCTTCTCCACGCCTCCGAGCTGTTCGAGGAAGCGGCGCACGGCACGCTCGCCAAATGGGGCGTGAAGGTCGGCTCGGTCGAGGTCGATCTCGACACGATGCACGGCGGGCGCCGGGAAGCGGTGTCGGGCCTCACCAAGGGCATCGAATTCCTGTTCAAGAAGAACAAGGTGACCTGGCTGAAGGGCCAGGGCCGATTCACCGACGCCAAGACCCTGGAC
>JAEWCW010000202.1 GCA_023390415.1 Pseudomonadota bacterium
ACATCACCTTCCGCGCCGGCGGCGCCACCGCCACTGCCCTCCTGCTCGGCCTGCTGATCGGCCCCAAGTTCATCGGCTGGCTGCGGATCCGCCAGGGCAAGGGCCAGCCGATCCGCGCCGACGGACCCCAGACCCATCTTTCCAAGCGCGGCACGCCGACCATGGGCGGGCTGATGATCCTGACCTCGATCACGGTCTCGATGCTGCTCTGGATGGACTTCCGGAACACCTATCTCTGGGCGTGCCTGTTCATCACGGTCGGCTTCGGCCTGATCGGCTTCCTCGATGATTACGACAAGGTGACGAAGCGCAGCCACAAGGGCATCTCGGCGCGGACCCGGCTGCGCGCCGAGTTCCTCGTCGCCGGGATCGGCTGCGCGATCATCACCTATGGCGCTGGGACCGAGCTCTACATTCCCTTCTATAACGGACCGCTGATCGATCTCGGCTGGTTCTACATCGTCTTCGCGGCGTTCGTGGTGGTCGCGTTCGGGAATGTGGTGAACCTTACGGACGGGCTGGACGGGCTCGCTACCATGCCCGTGATCATCGCCGCGCTCGCATTCCTGGTCATCTCCTACCTGGTCGGCAACGCCATCTTCTCCGCCTATCTCGGAATCCCGCACGTGCTCGGGGTCGGCGACCTCACCGTGCTCTGCTCGGCGATCGTCGGCGCGGGCCTCGCCTTCCTCTGGTTCAACGCGCCGCCGGCCGCGGTCTTCATGGGCGATACCGGAAGCCTGGCGCTGGGCGGCGCGCTCGGGGCGATCGCCGTCTCGACCCAGCACGAGATCGTACTGGGGATCATCGGCGGGATCTTCGTCGTCGAGGCGATGAGCGTCATCATCCAGGTCTTCTTCTACAAGAGGACCGGCAAGCGCGTCTTCAAGATGGCGCCGATCCACCATCATTTCGAGCAGATCGGCTGGTCCGAGGCGACGGTGGTGATCCGATTCTGGATCATCAGCTTCGTACTCGCGCTCGCCGGGCTTTCGACGCTGAAGCTGAGATGATCACCAGCCCCGCCTTCGCCGGGAAGAAATATGCGGTGCTCGGCCTCGCCCGCTCCGGGCTGGCGGTGGTCGAGGCCCTGGCCGCATCCGGGGCGGAGGTGATGGCCTGGGACGCGCGCCCCGAGGCGCGCGAGGCTGTGGCGGGAAAGGCCCGGATCGCCGATCCGCTCGCGACCGCGATGCTCGGCTATGACGGCGTCGTCGTATCCCCCGGCGTGCCGCTCAACCGCCATCCGATCGCAGAGCGGGCGCGAAAGGCCGGCGTGCCGATCATTGGCGACATCGAATTGTTCTCCCAGGCCCGCGCCACGCTGCCGCCGCACAAGGTGGTCGGCATCACCGGCACCAACGGCAAGTCGACGACGACCGCGCTCGTCCATCACATATGCCGGACCGCCGGCCTGCCGGCGACGATGGCGGGGAATATCGGCTATCCGATCCTGGGGCAGGAGCCGCTGCCGGAGGGCGGGGTCTACGTCCTCGAGCTCTCTTCCTACCAGATCGACCTCTCGCAGAGCCTCGATTGCGACGTTTCGGTGCTGCTCAACGTCACCCCCGACCATCTCGATCGTTATGACGGCGTGGACGATTATGCCGCCTCGAAGGCGCGCCTGTTCGCGATGCAGTCGCCCGAGCACACCGCCGTGATCGCGGTCGACGACGATTATACGCGCGCAATCGCCGGTCAGGTCGAAGGGCGGAAGGTCCAGGTTTCGGCCGGGAACGTGAAGGACCAGTCGCGCTGGCCCTCGCTTCAGGGGCCGCACAATGCGCAGAACGTCGCCGCCGCGGTGGCCGCCGCGCGCGCTCTGGGGATCGACGATGCGGTGATCGGCCACGCCCTCGCCACCTATAGCGGGCTCCCCCACCGGATGGAGCGCGTCGCCGAGAAGAACGGCGTGCTCTTCGTCAATGACAGCAAGGCGACCAACCCGACCAGCGCCGCCCCGGCGCTCGCGGCCTTCCCGGCGGTGCACTGGATCCTCGGGGGATTGCCCAAGGGCGACGACCTCGAAGCTTGCGAGCCGTTCCTCGGCAACGTCCGCGCCGCTTACACGATCGGCGAGGCCGGGCCGATGTTCGCCGACCTTCTGGAAGGAAAGGTGCCGGTGCACCGCTGCGAGATGCTGATCGAGGCGGTCGGCTGCGCGGCACGGGCGGCCGGGCCAGGCGAGGTCGTTCTGCTCTCGCCGGCCTGCGCCTCCTTCGACCAGTTCCGCGACTATGAGGCGCGGGGCGAGGCGTTCCGCGCGGCCGTGGAGGCGCTTGCATGAGCACCGTCCACGAGCCGATCCGCAAGCCCGCCAACCGTCTCGGCCGCTCTGACCGAAGCGCGGTCGGCCGCTGGTTCTGGGAAATCGACCGGGTCCTCCTCATCCTCGTCGCGGTGCTGATCGCGATCGGGCTGATCGCCGTTGCAGCCGCCTCTCCGGCCGCCGCGACCCGCTATTCGGGCGGGACGGTCAGCTTTTCCTCGCTCCATTATTTCTACCGCCAGCTGATGTGGATCTTCGTGGCGGTGCCGGTGCTGATCGCGGTCTCGATGCTGCCCAAGACGATGGCGAGGCGGCTCTCGATCCTCGGCGCGATCCTGTTCACCGGCCTCCTCTTCCTCGTGCCGATCATCGGTGTCGAGGTGAACGGTGCGCGGCGCTGGATCGGCGTGGGGATCTCGCAATTCCAGCCGTCCGAGTTCCTGAAGCCCCTCTTCATCGTCTCGATCGCCTGGATGCTCTCGCTCCGCCAGAAAGACCCGAGCCTGCCGGTTGTGCCGCTGACCGGCCTGCTCACTGGAGTCGTTGCGCTGCTGCTGATGCGCCAGCCCAATTTCGGCGAGACGATCATCTTCGTCGCCGCCTGGGTGATGCTGCTGATGCTGTCGGGCGTATCGATGCGGATCCTCGGGATCCTCGCCGCGGCCGGCGTCGTGGCGATCGTCCTCGCTTACTTCTTCTACCCCGTCGCGACCGCGCGCATCGATGGCTTCCTCTTCTCGCAGGGCGATACCTACCAGACCGACAGCGCTCTGCGCACCTTGACCTCGGGCGGCCTGTTCGGTGCGGGGCCGGGGGCGGGAACGCGCAAGTTCCACCTGCCCGAGCCGCATACCGACTACATCTTCTCGGTGATCGGCGAGGAGTTCGGGATCATCGCCTGCCTGGCGATCGCGCTTCTTTACATGACGATCGTCGCGCGCGTGCTGATCCGCCTGCTCCACGAGGACGATGCCTTCGTCGTCCTCGCCGCGGCCGGCCTCGTCACCCAGTTCGGCCTTCAGGCGCTGATCAACATGGCGGTCAACGTCCATATCGCGCCGTCCAAGGGCATGACCCTGCCGTTCATCTCCTATGGCGGCTCGTCGATGATCGCGCTCGCGCTCGGAATGGGGCTGCTCTTGGCCTTCACCCGGCGGAACCCCTATCTGCACCGATCGCCTTATGTCGTGAAGGGAAGCGGACGATGATCGCGCGCCATTATGTGCTCGCCGCGGGCGGGACCGGGGGCCACATGATCCCCGCCCATGCGCTCGCCGAGGAGCTGATGCGCCGCGGCCACCGGGTCGCGCTCATTACCGACGACCGCGGCGCCCGCATCCCGGGCCTATTCTCCGGCGTGCAGGTCCATGTGCTTCCGGCGGGCCGGCTCAGCGGCGGCCCGATCGGTTGGTTTCGGGCGATGCGCAACATCCTCACCGGCCGCAGCATGGCGCTTCGGCTCTACGAGACGTTCCGCCCGTCCGCGGTGATCGGCTTCGGCGGCTATCCGGCCCTCCCTGCCTTGCTGGCCGCGCGCGCCGACCGGATCCCGACCCTGATCCACGAGCAGAATGCGGTGCTCGGCCGGGTCAACCGGCTGATGGCCGGCAAGGTTGATGCCGTCGCGACCGCCTACGAGACCGTCCAGCGCCTCCCCGCCAAGGCGAGGGAGCGCGTCCACCTGGTCGGCAATCCGGTGCGCGACGAGGTGATCGCGCTTCGTGAGCAGGGCTTCCCGCCCTTGCTCGAGGACGGGATCTTCCGGCTGCTCGTCACCGGCGGTAGCCAGGGCGCCTCGATCCTGTCGGAGGTCGTGCCGGAAGGGCTTGCGCTCCTTCCCGAGCATTTCCGTCGCCGGCTGCAGGTGACCCAGCAGTGCCGCGCGGAGGACATCGAGTCGGTGCGCGCGCGCTATGCGGCGCTCGGCATCCCGGCCGATCTCGCCACCTATATGGCCGACATGCCGGAGCGCCTGTCCTGGGCGCATCTCGTCATCGCCCGCGCCGGCGCCTCGACGATCGCAGAACTCACCGCGGCCGGTCGCCCGGCGATCCTGGTGCCGCTGCCGTCGGCGACCGACGACCATCAGACGTTCAACGCGCGCGAGATGGCGAAGGCCGGCGGCGCGCGGATGATCCCGCAGCGCAACTTCACCGCGATCGAGCTCGCCAAGCAGATGCAGAAGCTCGCACTCGATCCCGACGCCCTCGTCAACGCCGCCTTCCGCGCCCGCGCGGTCGGCCGCCCCAATGCCGCAAGCGACCTCGCCGACCTGGTGGAGCGGACCGGGCGCGACCGCGGCTTCGATCCCGCCTTCCTGCGCGAGAACGTCCTCACCCCGGTGCCCGGCGGAGCCTACGCATGAAGGGCGTCGGCACTGACATCGGCACGATCCACTTCATCGGCATCGGCGGCATCGGCATGTCCGGCATCGCCGAGGTGATGCACATCCTCGGCTACAAGGTGCAGGGCTCCGACGCCGCCGAGGGCTATGTCGTCGAGGGGTTGAGGAAGGCCGGCATTCCGGTCGCCATCGGCCAGAATCCCGACAATCTCGGCGATGCCGCCGTGGTCGTCATCTCGAGCGCGATCAAGAAGGACAATCCGGAGGTCGAATGCGCCTATGAGCGGCGGATTCCCGTCGTCAGGCGCGCGGAGATGCTGGCCGAGCTGATGCGGCTGAAGTCGACGGTCGCGGTCGCCGGCACCCACGGCAAGACCACGACCACCTCGATGATCGCGGCGATGCTCGATGCGGGCGGCATCGACCCGACCGTGATCAACGGCGGGATCATCAACGCCTACGGCTCCAACGCCCGGCTCGGAAGCTCGGACTGGATGGTGGTCGAGGCCGACGAGAGCGACG
>JAEWCW010000215.1 GCA_023390415.1 Pseudomonadota bacterium
GACCGAGAACCGGCGCTTCAACGGCTTCTTCCAGCCGGCGGATTCGGCGACCCTGAACGTCCCGGTCGCCTCGCCCACCGTCGACGCGACCGTGATCTTCCGGCCGGTCAACACCAATGCGGCGCGCACGCCGGCCAATTGGAACGAGAGCGAGGCGACGATCGCCGCCGCTTACATCCAGGACCAGATCAAGCTCTCCGACGCGATCGAAATCGTCGCCGGCCTCCGCGTCGACCGGTTCGAGCTGGACGCGACCAACCTCAACAATGGCGCGACCTTCGACCGGGTCGATACGCTGGTCTCGCCGCGGCTCGGCCTCGTCCTCCACCCCGCCGAGGATGTCAGCCTCTACGCGAGCTACGGCCGCTCCTTCCTGCCGAGCGCGGGCGACCAGTTCACCTCGCTCGACCTGACCGGCGAGGCGCTGGAGCCGGAGCGGTTCGACAATTACGAGATCGGCGCCAAGTGGGAGCTCGGCTCCGGCCTGCTCGCCACAATCGCACTCTACCAGCTCGATCGCACCAACACCCGCGCGGCAGGGCCGACCCCGGGAACGATCGTCCTGACCGGCGCCCAGCGCAGCCGCGGCCTCGAGATCGGGCTCGAGCGGCAGATGTCGAACCGGTGGCAGATTTCGGCGGGCTATGCGCTCCAGGAGGCGGAGATCCGCCGTACCACCGCTGCGGCACCGGCCGGGCGCGAGGTGCCGCTGGTCCCGCGCCACCAGTTCGCAATGTGGAACCGCTACGACGTCACCGACCGGCTCGGCCTCGGCTTCGGCCTGATCGCCCGCTCGAAGATGTATAGCACGATCAGCAACGCGGTGACCCTGCCCGGCTATGCCCGCGCCGACGCCGCCATCTTCTACGAGCTTGCCCCCGGCATCGAGGCGCAGGTGAACGTCGAGAACATCACCGGCACCGACTATTTCGCGACCGCCCACAACGACAACAACATCGCTCCCGGCGCGCCGCGCACCGCGCGGGCCACGGTGCGGTTCCGGTTCTAAAATCCTCCCGTCGCCAGATGGGTAGCCCCCTCCCCGCGACCTTCGGGTCGCAGGGAGGAGTTGGAGTCCCTACATAGTCGCCATGGACATCGGCATTCTCGAGACGGGGCGGCCGCCGGGGGACCTGGCGGCGGCTTATGGCGACTATCCGGCGATGTTCCGGGATCTGCTGGGGCCGGGCTTCGACGTCAAAGTCTATGACGTGGCGGCCGGCGAGCTTCCACCCGCGCCCGACGCGCATTCCGCCTATCTGATCACCGGATCGCCGGCCGGCGTCTATGAGGACCATGATTGGATCGCGCCGCTCAAGGCGTTCCTGAACGACGCGCGGGGCAAGGCGAAATTGGTCGGCATCTGCTTCGGCCACCAGATCATGGCCGAGGCATTCGGCGGCCGGGTCGCCAAGTCCGACAAGGGCTGGGGGATCGGGTTGCAGCGCTACGAGCTTGCGGCGACCGCGCCCTGGACGAACGGCGATGCCGCCGGCGACGGCTTCGCAATCCCCGCCTCGCACCAGGACCAGGTCGAGGCGCTTCCGCCCGGCGCGGAAGTGATCGCGCGCAGCGATTTCACCCCTTATGCCGGCCTCGCTTATGGCGACGACGCCATCTCCTTCCAGGCGCATCCCGAATTCACGCCCGATTATGCGCGCGCATTGATCGAGTATCGGCGCGGATCAATGCCGGAGGCCGAGGCGGCGATCGCCTCGCTCGGCGCGCCCAACGACCGCGGCAAGGTGGCGGGCTGGATCCGGCGCTTCCTGAAGCCGTGACCGACTGGCGCGCGATCCACGCCGACATCACGGCGCTGGAGGTCGACGCGATCGTCAATGCCGCCAACGAGAGCCTGCTCGGCGGCGGCGGGGTCGACGGCGCCATCCACCGCGCCGCGGGGCCGGGGCTGCTCGACGAATGCCGCCGGATCGGCGGCTGCCCGACCGGGGAGGCGCGCATCACCGGCGGCCACGCCCTCCCCGCCCGCCACGTCATCCACACGGTCGGCCCGGTCTGGCGCGGCGGCGATGCGGGCGAGCCGGCGCTGCTTGCCGCCTGCTATCGGCGGAGCCTGAGCCTCGCCCATGCCCACGGGCTGGCATCGATCGCCTTCCCGGCCATCTCGACCGGGGTCTACGGCTATCCCGCCCACCTCGCCGCCGAGGTGGCGGCCGAGGCTGTGGCGGCCGAGCTGGAGGCGCGCGCGTTCGAGACGATCCTGTTCGTCGGGTTCAGCGCGGAGGCAGCGCGCCTCTATCAGGCCGCTATCGACCGGCGGCGAGGAAGGTCCTGAGCTCCTGGCGGAAGGCCTCGGGCTCGTCCCACATGATGAAGTGCCAGGCGTTCGGGACTCGCACCACCCGCGCCTGGGGCACGCCGGCATAGGCCATGCGGTAGAAGCCGGCGAACTGCTCCTCGCTGATTGGGGCGTTGGGCGGGCGCACCCAGAGCACGGTCATCGGCACCTGGATGTTGCGCAGCTCCGGCGTCAGATCGGTGACGATGAGGTCGTAATAGGCCTGCGAGGAGACGGCGAGATCGCTCGACATGCCGTGCTCGACCGCGAGCGGGCGGAGCGACTCGGTGCGGATCATCGTCGCGATGATCTGCTCCTGGGTCGCCCGGCGCTGGGCGCCGCCACCTCCCGCGATCCCGGCGCGGATCTGCTCGGCGACCGGGCGGACGGTGGCGGGGGTCGCGTTCGGCATGAACATCGCGCCGACGAAAGGCAGCATGTCGACCACCATCAGCTTCGAGACCAGGCCCGGGTGACGGGCGGCGACCATCATCGCCCAGGTGCCGCCGAGCGAATGGCCGACGATCGCCGGATTCCTGAGGCCGGACTCGCGGATGTAGCGCGCGATCTCCTCGGCGACGGGCGCGACCACCTCGCCCGAGGCATTGGCGCCGGCCGGACGGCCCGCGAAGCCGGAGACGTGGACGAGGTGGTAGCGATAGCCCGGCATCGCCTCGATGGTGGAGCGCCACACTTCCGGCGAGGAGCTGAGGCCGGGGACGAGGACCACGTCCGGGCCGGAGCCGACCACGGTGACGCCGATCCGCTCGCTGGAGAAGGGCGCACGCGGCGCTTCGGCGCTGGTCGGCGGCGGCGTTGTCGCGGCGCAGGCCGCGGCGAGCGGCAGGAGCGAGGCAGAGATCAGGGTGCGGAGCATCAAGGCGTCCTTTCGTGGGGATTGGGGAAGACCTGCTCGACGGGCAGGCCGAAGGCGGAAGCGATACGGAAGGCGAGATCGAGCGACGGGTCGTGCCGCTCGGTTTCGAGCGCGTTGATTGCCTGTCGCGAAACTCCGATCAAGGCGGCCAATTGCTCCTGCGTCCATTCGCGCTCGGCGCGGAGCACGCGCAGGCGGCTCTTCATGGCCGCGAATCCCGGATGAACGGGCTGACCGCGCCGAATACGCCCCAGAAGAGGGGATAGACGAGCCACA
>JAEWCW010000068.1 GCA_023390415.1 Pseudomonadota bacterium
GCGGCGGTCGGCATCGCGACCTCGGTGATCGGCGCCTATTATTACATCAAGATCGTCAAGATCATGTATTTCGACGAGGCGGCGCCGGCCTATGAACGGTTCCGCGATCCGGTCGTCAGCGGCCTGATCCTGGTCTCGGCGCTTCTGGTCAGCCCGCTCGGCTATCTGCTGATCGGCCCGATCGAGACCGTCGCCACCAACGCGGCCTCTTCGCTCTTCTGATCAGCGGCCGTAGGCGGCGATGATCGCCCGGCGCGGCCAGACCACCGCATAATCGGTTGGGACGTAGCTCCCGTCCTGATAGCGGGTGCGGCGGTCGGCGGAGGTTGCGGTCGCGTTGCGGATCGCCGCCTCGTTGCTGCCGATGACGAAGCGGAAGGCGCCGCGGCCGATCTGGAGCTGCTGGGCGAAGCCCAGCCGCGGAGTCACCTCCAGGATCGCCGGATCGTAGAACCAGGCGGTGCCGCAGACGCCTCGCGCCTTCGGGAAGGCGGGCAAAGCGAGCGCGGCGAGGCGAAGCGCCTCCTTCCAGCCAGGCTCGTTCCAATAGGCCTTGGCGACCGGATCGTGGGTATGGCCCTCCAGAAAGGGCCGCCGCCCGCCGCAGCGGAGGAACAGGTTCGCCGTCGCTTTCGAACCTGCGCGCACGACGTCGCGCAGCGCAAGGCCGGCATGGGGCCACCAGCATTGGGCGAAGGCCGGCACCATCACCACCCGGGCGATCCACAAATCCTTGCGGAAGCTGTCGGCGTCGAGCTCGGCGAAATCCGGAGTCTCCGTGATCTGGTCCAGGATCCGGTGGAAATGATCGGCATAATGAAGGGCGAATTCCTCGTGGAGCCCGCTCGCCGCGAATCTCTCCTCGAAACGGCCCATCAGCCAGATCAGCAAGGCGCAGAGCCAGGGCGCGCGGAGGTCATGCGGCACGCGCTCGAGCAGCTCCGCTGCTTCGGCGGGGACGCGCGGATAGGGGTGGACGAGACCGGTCACCCGGTCCGCCGCTTCGAACGTCTCGAAAGGCAGGGTTTCGATCGCCTGCGCGAGCCCCGGCGTGCGAGCATGGAGCACGGCCGAAACTTCGGGAAGGCGCGGAGCGAAGGGTTCTCGCCCGCGCCAGCAGGGGAACAGCGTCTCGGCCGGGATGGCCTCGGTGCGCATCAGCATCGTGCGGTCACCATCTGGTTAGGGGAGGGGCCGCGCCTGCGCAGGCGCGGCTTCGCGCGCAGCATCGAGAGCAGGTGGAGCGTGCCGGACAGATAGGCGTCGAACTCGGCGTCGCTGACTCGGCGTCCGTCGAGGAAGCGGCGCAGCGCCAGCGGATCGACCCCGGGCGCGTTCAATCCCTGGTCGACGAGGGTCGCCGTCGCGATTCCGCTCCTCGCCAGGATCGTCCGCGCCCGTGAATGGGTGCTTCCCGAGGGATAGCAGAAATGGATCAGCCGCTTTTCGCCGAGCGCGGCGGAGAGGTGCTTGCGATTCTCCTCGATCTCGAGCGGCAGCGCGTCGACGGCCTCGGCGATCTCGATATGGCGATGGGTGTGGAGCTGGACGTCGATCCCGCGCCGCTCGGCCTCGGCGAGCTCGCCCGGCGACATGATGTGAAACTGCCGTCCCTCCAGCCAGGCCTCGTCGAGGCCGAGCGCCGCGCCGAGCTCGCGCAGTGCCGGGAGACGCTGGGCGAGCGGAAGCGCCTCGATCCGGGCGGTCATCTGGGCGGTGTCGAGGTCGCGCCGCCCCGACGCCTCGACCAGATAGGCGGCGGCGACGTTCACCACCGGCAGGTCGCGCCCCGAATACCAGGTCGTCGCATAGAGGGTCGCGGGCAGCTCCAGCGCCTCGAGCACCGGAAGCATGTGGGTGTGGGTGGAGACCCAGCCGTCATCGATGGTGATCACCGTGGCGCCGCGCGGAAGCTTGCGGGCGCCGAGCAGCTCGACCGCCTCGCCGAGCCCGAGCACGGGGCGCCCCGATTTCCTGAGCCGCTCCATGCGCCGCTCGAACAGTTCGGGCGGCAGGAAGAGATGATTGCCGAACTGATAGCCCGGGGTCGTCCAGAGGCCGTGATAGCAGAGGATGCGGAGCTGGCGGGCGGTGGCCCGGCGCGCGAACGCGGCGAGGCCGACGGCCTCGGCAGCTTTCAGCACGGCGCTCTTCAGCGTCATTCTCCGCCCCACTTGGATTGCGCATCTCTTTAATGCGCAGCGATTGACGCTTTGATAATGCGGCCGCGATGACGCCTTCGATCCGTACCGTCGCCGAAACCGGCTCCACCAATGACGAGATGCTCGCGGCCGCCGCGTCCGGGGCAGCGGAGGGGAGCTGGCTTCGCGCAGAGCGCCAGACCGGCGGCAAGGGGCGCCAGGGTCGGGAATGGAGCTCGCCGCCCGGCAATCTCTATGCGAGCACCCTGGTCCGCCTCCGCCCGGGCGATCCGCCAGCGCCGACATTGGCGCTTGCTGCGGCGGTCGCGCTTCACGAGGCGCTGAAGCTTTTCGCCCCCGATGCGGCCATCGCGATCAAATGGCCGAACGATCTCGTCGCCGGCACGTCCAAGCTCGCCGGGATCCTGCTCGAGCGGACAGGGGACAGCGTCGTCGTCGGCTTCGGCGCCAATCTCGCCGCCTTTCCGGACGATGTGCCGCGGCCCGCGACCAGCCTCGCCGCGCTTGCAGGCGCAGCGCCGGAGGCCGGCGCGGTCCTCGACGCGCTCGCGGACTCGTTCGCGCGGTGGCTAGGGCGGTGGCGGGGGGAGGGGCTGTCGCCAATCCGCGCCGCCTGGCTCGCCGCCGCCCATCCACGCGGCACCGCGCTCACCACGCACGCGCCGGACGGCAGCTGGATCGAGGGGCTGTTCGACGGCCTCGACGAGAGCGGCGCGCTTCGTCTCCGCCTCGCCGATGGCGGCATCCATATTGTTCATGCCGGCGACGTCTTCCTGATCTAGAAGGGCGCCATGAAGCCTCTTTTCCTTCTCCCCATCGCGGTCCTCGCGGGCGGCTGCACCCGCCAGGAGGCGCCGATCGCCCAGAACCAGGCCCAGCCGAAAGGAGCCGTCGTGGTCAACCAGCCGAGAGGCGCCGAGATTCCCGCCGATTGCGACGTCCGGATCGAGTTCGGAAGCTACGCCATGGGGATCGACCGCACTGCCTCCGCAGCGATCGACCGACTGCTTGCCGAGGATCCCGGCGTGGTCTCGGCCGAGGCATTTGGCTGGGGCCGCGAGGGCGAGAAGACGATCTGCGTCCGGGTCCGCAGCGCGGCCGATGGCGACCGCCTTGCCCGCGCGATCGCCGCGACCTTCCCCGCAGAACCGCGCGGTCCGCTCTCGGTGACGACCCGTAACGGTTTGCGCTTCTCGGCCGGCAGGGGCTAGGGACGGCGCCATGCTGCTCGCCATCGACGCCGGGAACACCAATGTCGTCTTCGCCTTGCTCGAGGACGGCGTGATCCGCGCCCGCTGGCGGATCGCGACCGATCCACGGCGGACGGCCGACGAATATGCCGTCTGGCTTCACCAGCTGCTCGCGCTCGAAGGGCTCGGCCGCGACTCGGTCGATTCCGTGATCATCGGCACGGTCGTCCCGCGCGCGCTCCACAATCTGCAGGTGCTCTCGACCAAATATTTCGGGGTCGAGCCGCTGGTCGCGGGGCAGGGCGCCGCGGACTGGGGCGTGGAGCTCGACGTCGCCGACCCGAAGAGCGTGGGCGCGGACCGGGTGCTCAACGCCATCGCCGCCGGAGCGCTCTACGAGGGCGACCTCATCATCGTCGATTTCGGCACTGCGACCACCTTCGACGCGGTCGATTTCTCGGGCGCCTACAAGGGCGGGATCATCGCACCCGGGATCAACCTCTCGCTCGACGCCCTGGTCGCTGCCGCGGCCAAGCTTCCGCGCATCGGGATCGTTGCGCCTGAAAGCCGCACCGTCCTCGGCCGGACCACCGAGGAGCAGATGCAGATCGGCATCTACTGGGGCTATGTCGCGATGATGGAGGGGCTGATCGAGCGGATGAAGGCGGAGATCGGCCGGCCGGTCACCG
>JAEWCW010000095.1 GCA_023390415.1 Pseudomonadota bacterium
GGCCGATCCCGGTCTCGGGCGAGGTCCGGATTTCGGCCGGCAAGAAGAAGCACGGCCTGCTCACGGCATAGTGCCGGCGCGCTTCACTGGCCGTCGAGCAGGCTCCGCTCGCCGTCGTTGATGTCGGCGACCTTCCATTCTGCCCCGCGGCGGGCGAGGCGGATGGTCAGGCGATGCGGAGTCCCGGCATTGGTGACCGAGACTCGCGCCACCACCTCATTCTCGCCGTCGGCATCGACCGATTCGATCCGGTGCGTCAGATTCTCGAAATCCTGGCATTGGCAGAAGGGATCGTAGGAAAGCCCGCCATCCTCCATCTCGCTGTCGCGCGCGATCGCTTCGGTGAGCTCCGTGGTGAATAGCGTGTCGAGATCGGGCCCTGTGTCTGTGGCATAGGCCGCATAAATCCGTTCGATCGTCGCCCGCGCCGAAGCGAGATCGGCCGGCCCGCCCGGCTCCGGCACAGCCGCATTGGCGGGTGCGGCCGGGGCGGCGGCGTTGGCGGCCGGCGCGGCCTGGTTGGCCTCGTCGGAGCCGCCACCCGAGCAGGCCGACAAGGCCAGCGCGCCGGCGATCGCGATCTTCTTCATCATTCCCCTCCCCTTGTCGTCAGCCGCTGCGAAGCAAGGCTACGGCCGAATCCCGTTCGAACAGATAGAGCAGCACCCGCGCCGCCCGGCCGCGCTCGCCTTCGAGGCCGCCGTCACGGTCGACGAGCAGGCGCGCGTCGTCGCTCGCCACCTGGGCAAGCTCGGCGATCTGCTCCGGGCTGGCCAGCCGGAACTGCGCCTCGCCCGATTGCTTCGTCCCCAATATCTCGCCCGCGCCGCGCAGCCTGAGATCCTCCTCGGCGATGCGGAAGCCGTCATTGGTCTCGCGCATCAAGGCGAGCCGAGCCCGCGCCGTCTCGCTCAGCGCATTGCCGCGGATCAGCAGGCAGATCGAATGCCCCTCCCCGCGCCCGACCCGGCCGCGAAGCTGGTGGAGCTGGGCGAGGCCGAAGCGATCGGCATTCTCGACGATCATCAGGGTCGCGTTGGGGACGTCGACCCCGACCTCGATCACCGTGGTCGCGACCAGGATCGACAGCGCCCCACTCGAGAAGGCGGCCATCACCTCGTCCTTCTCCGGCCCGCGCATCCGGCCGTGGACGAGGCCGACCTTGTCGCCGAAGCGCAGCCTGAGCACCTGCGCCCGCTCTTCCGCCGCGGCCTGGTCGGAGACCTCGCTCTCCTCCACCAAGGGACAGACCCAATAAGCCTGGCCGCCGCGGGCGACATGGCGGGCGAGGCCGTCGATCACGTCGCCCAGTTTCTCGCTGGAGACGACGCGGGTCTCGATCGGCTGGCGGCCGGGGGGCATCTCGTCCAGCCGGCTGACGTCCATCTCGCCATAATGGGTAAGGGTGAGCGTGCGCGGGATCGGAGTCGCGGTCATCACCAGCAGGTGCGGCGGCCGCTCGGCCTTGGCGGCGAGCATCATCCTCTGCGCGACCCCGAAGCGGTGCTGCTCGTCGACCACGGCCAGGCCGAGCCGCCTGTAGGTCACCGCCTCCTGGAAGATGGCGTGGGTGCCGACCAGGATGTCGATCGATCCGTCGGCGAGGCCCATCAGAGTCGATTCCCGCGCCCGTCCTTTCTCGCGCCCGGTCAGGATCGCGACGTTGACCGGAACCCCGGCGAGCTGGCGCCGAAGCGTCTCGAAATGCTGCCGGGCAAGGATCTCGGTCGGGGCCAGCAGCGCGCCCTGCGCCCCGGCCTCGACCGCGATCAGAAGCGCCTTCAGCGCCACCAGGGTCTTGCCCGAGCCGACGTCGCCCTGGAGCAGGCGCAGCATCGGAGTCTCCTGCCGCAGATCGCCCTCGATCTCCGCGACGGCGCGGAGCTGTGCCCCGGTCGCCGCATAAGGCAGCTTGAGCATCGCACGCAGCCTGCCGTCGCCGTTCAGCGGCACGCCGCGGCGCTTCCGTGCGCTGGCGCGGACCAGCATCAAGGCGAGCTGGTTGGCGAACACCTCGTCATAGGCGAGCCGCGCCCGCGCCGCCGCCGCGTGCCGGCCGCGGTGCGCCATGGCGAGCGCCTGGCCCCATTCCGGCCAGCCGCGCCGGTCGAGCAAACCCGGCTCGATCCATTCGCTAAGCTCCGGCACCCGCGCCAGCGCCTGCGAGGCGAAATCTCCCATCCGCCGGTTGGTGAGTCCCTCCGACAGCGGATAGACCGGCTCGCGGTCGGGAAGCTCGGCCGCTTCCTCCGGCTTCAGCACATGGTCCGGATGGACCATCTGCAGCTCCTGCCCGTACATTTCCATCCGCCCGGAGACGATCCGGGTCTCGCCGATCGGCAGCTGCTTCTTCGCCCAGCCCGGATTGTTGAAATAGACGAGGCTCAGATAATTGCCGGCGCGGTCGGTGACGTGGACCTGCATCGGCCCGCGCCCCCCGCCCTCGCGATAATTGACCGGCGTCACCTCGACCGTGACCACCTGCCCCGCATCGGCCATGTCGACGGTCTCGACCCGCTTGCGCTCGATCCAGCCGTTCGGGAGGTGGAAGAGCACGTCCACCACCCGCTCCACCCCCAGCCGCTTCAGCGGCTTGGCGACCGCCGGTCCGACGCCCTTCAGCACCTCGACTTCGGCGAACAGGGGATTGAGGATCTCGGGGCGCATGGGGGATTGTTAGCGTGCGTCTCCACGATCGTCATGCCGGACGTGATCCGGGGTGACGAACGGGCGAGCGGACACTACATCGCCTTCATCCGAGCCGGCTGGATTCTCCTGTCGGCCGTTTCCCATTGGAGCCCCATGGACCGCGACGACCGATTGAAGCGCCTTCGCTTCCGCGCCTGGCATCGCGGCGTGCGCGAGGCGGATTTGATGATCGGCGGCTATTTCGACGATCATCACCAAAGCTGGGGCGAGGCCGAGATGGACTGGTTCGAGGCCCTGCTCGAGGAGCAGGACGTCGACATCATGGCCTGGGCGCTCGGAACCGCCGAGCCGCCCGAGCGCTTCGCCGGGGCGATGATGGGGCAACTCAAACAACTCAATTATATCAAGCATCCGGACTAAGTGACCGACCTTCAGAAGATCCTCAAAGCCTCGCGGCCGATGACCCTCGCGGGGGCGCCGGCCGGCTTCCTGCCCTGGCTCGCCGCGGACCTTGCCCGCGCCGCGAAAGGTCGTGCCGTGTTCATCGCGCCCGACGAGGCGGCGATGCGCCACCTCCAGGACGCGGCGACCTATTTCGCGCCCGAGCTGGAGGTGCTCGCCTTCCCGGCCTGGGACTGCATTCCTTACGACCGGAGCTCGCCCTCGCTGCGATCGACTTCCGAGCGGCTGGCGACGCTGCACGCGCTCCAGCGCAAGGCGGACAAGCCGCAGCTCCTCGTCACCACGGTCAATGCGGCGCTCCAGCGCACGCTCACCCCGTTCCGGATCCGCCAGCTCGTCGCCCGGCTCGCGCCCGGGGAGCGGATCGACCGCGACCGGCTCGCCGCCTTGCTCTCGGCCAACGGCTATCACCGGACCGACACCGTCCAGGATGCCGGCGAATATGCGGTGCGCGGCGGGCTGGTCGACCTGTTCCCGGCAGGCGAGAGCGAGGCGCTCCGGCTCGATTTCTTCGGCGACGAGATCGAGAGCGTCCGCCGCTTCGATCCGGGCACGCAGCGCACCGTCGGCGACGCGAAGGACGGCTTCACCCTCCTCCCCGCTTCCGAGACGCTGCTCGACGAGGACAGCATCAAGCGCTTCCGCTCGCGCTATCGCGAGAAGTTCGGCGCGACCGCGACCGGCGACCCGATCTATCAAGCGGTCTCCGAAGGCCGGCGCCTCGCAGGGCTCGATCACTGGCTGCCCCTCTTCGAGGAGCGGCTCGCCACTTTGTTCGACCATCTCGCCGACGACGATCTGATCGTCCGCGACAATCACGATTCCGGCGCCGCAGACGCCCGCTTCGAAGCGATCGCTGACTATTACGAGAACCGGAAGCGCGCCCAGTCCTCGGACCCGGGAAGCTACCGCCCACTCGAGCCGGAGAGCCTCTATCTCGGCCGCGCCGAATGGGACGCTTTGATCGCCGACCGGCCGCTCCACCTCGCGACCCCGTTCCACGAGCCGGAGAGCGCCGCCGTGCTCGACTTCGGAGTCGACGGCGCGCGCGACTTCGCCCCGGAGCGGACCCAGAACGCCAACGTCTACGAGGCAGTCGTCGCCCATGTAGCGGAGCTCAAGCGCGCGAAGAAGAAGGTCGTGCTCGCCAGCTATTCGGGCGGCGCGCGCGAGCGCCTGAAGGGCCTGCTCGCCGACCACGGGCTGAAGAACATCGCCGAGGCGGACAGCTGGCAGGAGGCGCTCGGCGCTGCAGCCTCGGGCGCGACCGCACTCGCCGTGCTCCCGCTCGATCACGGCTTCACCACCGAGGAGGTCGCCCTCCTCACCGAGCAGGACATGCTCGGCGACCGGCTGGTGCGCCGGCGCAAGCGCCGCAAGTCGGCCGATGCGTTTATGGCGGAGCTCTCGACGCTCTCGCCGGGCGACCTCGTCGTCCATGCCGATCACGGCATCGGCCGCTACGAGGGCCTGACCCAGATCCCGGTCGGCACCGCGCCGCACGATTGCGTCGCGCTCGAATATTCGGGCGGCGACAAGCTCTACGTGCCGGTCGAGAATATCGACATCCTCTCGCGCTACGGCAGCGAGAGCGACGGAGTCGCCCTCGACAAATTGGGCGGCGAGGCCTGGCAGCGCCGCAAGGCGAAGATGAAGGAGCGGATCCGCGAGATTGCGGGCGAGCTCATCAAGACCGCGGCCGAGCGCGCGCTTCGCCCAGGCGCTGTGATCCAGCCGGACACCAGCTACGCCGCCTTCGCCGACCGCTTCCCCTATGAGGAGACCGAGGACCAGGACCGCGCCATCGCCGACGTGCTCGGCGATCTCGAGGCCGGCAAGCCGATGGACCGTCTGGTCTGCGGCGACGTCGGCTTCGGCAAGACCGAGGTCGCGCTCCGCGCCGCCTTCGCGGCGGCAATGGCCGGGAAGCAGGTGGCGCTCGTCTGCCCGACCACGCTCCTCGCCCGCCAGCATTACAATACGTTCGTCGAGCGCTTCCGCGGCTTCCCGATCGAGATCGGCCGGCTGTCGCGGCTGGTCCCGGCCAAGGAGGCGAAGGAGACCAAGGAGCGGCTGGAAGCGGGCCAGATCGACATCGTCATCGGCACCCATGCGATCCTGGCGAAGGGGGTGGCCTTCAAGAATCTCGGCCTCGTCATCGTCGACGAGGAGCAGCGCTTCGGAGTCACCCACAAGGAGCGCCTCAAGGCGCTACGCGCCGACGTCCACGTTCTCACCCTGACCGCGACCCCGATCCCGCGCACGTTGCAGATGGCGATGTCCGGGCTTCGCGAGCTGTCGGTGATCCAGACTCCCCCGGTCGACCGGCTCGCGGTCCGCACCTACGTGATGCCGTGGGATCCGGTCGTGATCCGCGAGGCCCTGCTGCGCGAGCATTATCGCGGCGGGCAAACCTATTTCGTTGCACCGCGCGTGTCCGATCTTACCGATCTGGAACAATATCTGCGCGACGAGGTCCCTGAGATCCGCTTCGTCACCGCACACGGCCAGATGCCGGCGACCGAGGTCGAGGAGAAGATGTCGGCCTTCTACGACCGAAAGTACGACGTCCTGCTCTCGACCACGATCGTCGAGAGCGGACTCGACATCCCGTCGGCCAACACATTGATCATCCACCGCGCCGACCGCTTCGGCCTCGCCCAGCTCTACCAGCTGCGCGGCCGGGTCGGGCGCTCGAAGACCCGCGCCTACGCTTATTTCACCACGCCGGCGACGCGCACCATCACCGAGGCTGCCGACAAGCGGCTGCAGGTGCTCGCCAATCTGGATTCGCTGGGCGCCGGCTTCCAGCTCGCCAGCCACGATCTCGACATTCGCGGCGCCGGCAACCTGCTCGGCGACGAGCAGTCGGGGCATATCAAGGAGGTTGGCTTCGAGCTCTACCAGTCGATGCTCGAGGACGCGATCCTCGAGGCGAAGTCCGGCGGTAAGCTGAAGGCGGCGGAGGATTTCTCGCCGCAGATCACCGTCGACGCGCCGATCATGATCCCGGAAAATTACGTTCCCGACCTCGACCTTCGCATGGGCCTCTACCGGCGCATGAACGAGTTCGAGAGCGCGGCCGAGATGGAGCCGTTCGCGGCCGAGATGATCGACCGCTTCGGCAAGCTTCCGCCCGAGACCGAGAATTTGCTCAAGGTCATCGAGATCAAGCTCAACGCCCGCAAGGCGAACATCGTCAAGCTGGACGTCGGCCCCAAGGGCGCCCTCGTCCACTTCCACAACGACCAGTTCCCGGATCTCGAGGGTCTTCTCGGCTATGTCGAGCGCTTGAAGGGGATCGCCAAGCTGCGGCCGGATTCAAGGCTGGTGGTCACCCGGACCTGGGCCGACGGCGCCGCCCGGATCAACGGCGCGCTCCAGCTTTCGCGCGGCCTCGCCCGAATCCTCGCCTGACGCCCCGTCCTGGCCTCGCACGGCCGGGACTCGCGGCGCCTCCCGCACAAAAGAAAATGCCGGCGACCTTTCGGTCGCCGGCATCTCTTTTCTTCCGAACGGAAGAGCTTCGATCAGAAGCTCGCCCGCGCGTTGACGAAGAAGGTCCGGCCGCGGAGGTCGTAACCCGAATAGAGCGGCGCGTTGCCGATCTGGTTCGTGTATTCGGCCGAGATGGTCGGCGGCGTCTCGTTGAAGATGTTCCGGACGCCGAGAGTGAGGCCGTAGCGCTCCGTCTCGTACCGGATCGACGCCGTGTGCAGGAAGTAGTCGCGGGTCCGAAGGTCGTAGACGTTCGGGTCGTAGCCGAGCGGCTCCGCATAATCCTGCGAGTCGGTCGAATCGACCCACTCCATGCCCCAGCGCAGGTTCCACGGACCCCAGCTGTAGGCCGCGTCGAACGTACCGGTCCACTCCGGGTTGTTGATCAGACCGATCACGTCCAGCGGAGTCTGGGTCGGGAAGGTCCGGTTGTAGCGCTCCAGGAACTGCGTCATCTGCGCGCCGAGCCGGAGACGGCCCGGGCCGAGGTCGCGGGCATAACGGAGCGTGTAGTCGATACCCTCGACCTTGGCGTCCGAGATGTTCACGAAGCTCTGGATGACGGTCAGGTTGCCGGTGCCCGGGCCGGTGTACGGCGTACGGGTGATCAGACCGCTGTCGCAGGTGGTCCGCTCCGGGTTGGCGTAGCACTGCGAGAGCACCTGCGATGCGCTGAGCTGCGCGACGCCGTTCTCGACCTTCACGTTGAAGTAGTCGACCGCAACCGAGAGCGTTCCGAAGGCCGGACCGAAGCGCGGCTGGAGAACCACGCCGAAGGTCAGGTTGTCGGACGTCTCGGCCTCGAGGCCGGCAGCCGCGCCGCCGAGACCGATCACCGTGATGCTGCTGTTCTGGCGGAAATCGGCCGGGAGGCCTTCCGAGATGCAGCGGTCGCGGATCAGCGGGTTGGTGACGGCCGCGAGGTCGTTACACGGATCGCCCTGGTTCGAGAGGAAGCCCGAGGTCGCGCCGAGGAACTGCTCGTACAGCGCCGGGGCGCGATACGAGGTGCCGTAGCTGCCGCGGAACGAGATCTCGCGGATCGGCGACAGAAGCGCGCCGATCTTCCAGGTCTCCTGGCCGCCGTAGGACTCATACTCGGTGTAGCGGGCCGAGCCGTTGATCGTGAACTCGTGAATGAACGAGTTGCGGATCACCGGGATCTCGACTTCGCCGAAGACTTCCCAGACCGAGTCGGAACCGCGGGTGATGGTCGACGAGGTGAAGCCGTGGAGGTTGCCGCGCTGGCTGTCCTCGGCGGGCGTGTCGTCGATGCTCGAATCGCGATACTCGACGCCGATGGCGGCCTGCAGCTCACCCGCCGGGAGGCGGATGATCGGACCGTCGACCGTGAAGTTCGCGGTGAACTCGCGGAAGGCGGTGTGGCCGGTCACCGGAGCGGTGACATAGTCAAACCAGGAGCCGCGCAGGTTCTCGCCGCCATTGACGATCGCCGGGGTCAGCGCCGGAGCAGCGACGCAGCCGCCGATCGGGTTACGGCAGCTGAACGAGCCGTTGGCGTTCTGGACGACGTCGAGCGACTGCGCCAGGCGATCCGACAGGATCAGATCGGTGGTGTAGTCCGAGTCCGACCAAGTCTTGCCGACGAAGGCGTCGTAACGCCAGCCGTCGAGCAGGAAGTCGCCGCGCATGCCGCCGTTGAGGCGGACGAAGTCGACCGTCTGGTAGTTGTCGTAATTGCCATAGTCCGCGAACACACGGATGCCGACCGGCGGGTTGCCGCCCGTGGCACCGAGGAACGGGGTCGCGTAGCGCAGCGAGGCCGGAATCAGCGGGCTGCCGAACACGTAGTCGAGCGTGAACTGGCGATGGCCGACCTGACGCGAGTTGCGGCGGTTGACGAGCAGGCTCGAGTAGATCTCTGCATTGCCGAGGATGCCCGCATCGTAGGTGACCTGACCGTAACCGGTGTAGATCTCCGCACCCGAGAGGACGTCCTCGTTCAGCATCGCACCCGCGAAAGTGTCGCGGATGTTGGTGCTGAGCGCACCGCCGCCGACGCACTCATAGCCCGGAACCGCGCCGCCGGCGCCCGCGAGCGGACGGAAGCGGTTGCAGACGCCGGTGTAGCCCGCGGGCACCCCGGGGGCGAGGACGACGGTGCTGCCGGCCTGGTTCGGCGTGCCGATCGTGTTGACGGTGACGCCGCCATTCTCGAGCGGGAAGCACTGGACCTCGCCGGTGCGCGGATTGATGAAATCGTCCGCGCCGAAATCGGTGCCGTCGGTGCCGTAGCGGCCGGTCGGGCAACGCGCCCAATCGAGATCGCCGACGGTGATGCGGTCACGCTTGAAGTACTCGAGCGAGCCCGAGACGTTGAAGCGGTTGGCCGAGAAGCCGCCGGTGATCGAGCCGCGATACGACGAGCCGGCGCCGTGGCCCGGAGCGTTGACCTGGCCCTCGACGGTGAGGCCCTGGACGCGCGGACGGGTGACGATGTTGATGACGCCCGCGATCGCGTCCGAACCGTAGATCGAGGAGGCGCCGGTGTTCAGCACCTCGACGCGATCGATCATCGCGTTCGGAAGGACGTTGAGGTCGGCCGAGCCGACCGAACCGCGCGAACCGGCCGGAGCGACGCGGCGGCCGTTCAGCAGGACGAGCGTGCGGGTGGTGCCGAGGCCGCGCAGCGAGACGGTGTTCACGCCCGGGCCGCCGGCGACGACAAAGCCGCCGTAAGCGTCGTTGATCTGCGAGGTGCCGCCGGTGACGGCGGTGCTCTGCAGGATCTCCGCGGTCGAGTTGAAGCCCGCCTGGGTCGCCTCGCCACGCGTGATCAGCTGGATCGAGTCCGGCGTGTTGAACTGGTTGCGGCGAATGCGCGAGCCGACGACGAGGATGGCGTCGCCGCCGCTCGAAGCCTGCGTGCCCGGAGCGGCCAGCTGGCCCTGCTCGTCGGTCGGGCAGTTGG
>JAEWCW010000049.1 GCA_023390415.1 Pseudomonadota bacterium
CCCGAGGGCTGGTGGATCAGGAAGCGCGTGTTGGGCAGGCAATAGCGGTTTTCCGTCTTCGCGGCCACGAAGATCAACGCGCCCGCCGATGCCACCCAGCCCGAGCCGATGGTGCGCACGGTGGGACGGATGAACTTGATCACGTCATGGATCATGTCGCCCGATTCCACATGCCCGCCGGGCGAGGAAATCAGCATGTTGATCGGCTTGTCGCTGTCCTCGGCCAGGGCCAGAAGATGGGCCACGGTGCGCTGCGCCAGCTTGTCGTTGATGGTGCCCGCGACGATCACCGTGCGCGACTTGAAATACAGCTTGCCGATCTTGTCGCCTTCGGGAAGGCCCAGGCCGCCGTCCTTCTCGCCCTCGTGGCGGCGGTCGTCATCTTCCGGTTCGTCGTCGTCATCGTCCAGCCACTGGTGACGCATCGGCCTGCTCCTTTTTCTCATGGCGACGGCGGGACCATGGCCCCGCCGTTCTTTTACCTATGCAGCGATGAACGATCAGTAAAGGACGACCGAGCGGATCGACTCGCCCTTGTGCATCAGGTCGAAGCCCTTGTTGATGTCGTCCAGCGGCATGGTGTGGGTGATCATCGGGTCGATCTCGATCTTGCCCTCCATGTACCAGTCGACGATCTTCGGCACATCCGTGCGCCCGCGCGCGCCGCCAAATGCGGTGCCTTTCCAGACCCGGCCGGTGACCAGCTGGAACGGACGCGTGCTGATTTCCGCGCCTGCGGCCGCCACGCCGATGATGACCGACTGTCCCCAGCCGCGATGGGTGCATTCCAGCGCGTCGCGCATCACCTTGGTGCTGCCGGTCGCATCGAAGGAATAATCCGCGCCGCCGATCTGGTCGAAGGGGGTCTTGGTCATCTCGACGATATGCTGGACGATGGAACCGTCGATTTCCTTGGGGTTGACGAAATGGGTCATCCCGAAGCGTTCGGCCATTTCCTTCTTGTCGTTGTTCAGGTCCACGCCGATGATCATGTCCGCGCCCGCCAGACGCAGGCCCTGGATCACGTTCAGCCCGATCCCGCCCAGGCCGAAGACCACCGCCTTGGCGCCGATCTCGACCTTGGCGGTGTTGATCACCGCGCCGATGCCGGTGGTGACGCCGCAGCCGATATAGCAGATCTTGTCGAAGGGCGCGTCCTCGCGGACCTTGGCCACTGCGATTTCCGGCAGCACGGTATAGTTCGAGAAGGTCGAGCAGCCCATGTAATGATGGATCGGCGTGCCATCCAGCATGGAAAAGCGGCTGGTCCCGTCGGGCATCAGGCCCTGGCCCTGGGTCGCGCGGATGCGGGTGCAAAGGTTGGTCTTGCCCGACAGGCAGGACGGGCATTCGCGGCATTCCGGCGTGTAAAGCGGGATGACATGATCGCCCGGCTTGACCGATTTCACGCCGGGGCCGACCTCGACCACCACGCCTGCGCCTTCATGGCCCAGGATCGCCGGGAACAGGCCTTCCGGATCGTCGCCCGAACGGGTGAATTCGTCGGTGTGGCAGATGCCGGTGGCCTTGATCTCGATCATCACCTCGCCCTCTTTCGGGCCGTCGAGGTTGACCTCCATCACTTCCAGCGGTCGGCCAGCCTCCAGGGCTACGGCGGCACGGGTTCTCATCGTCACTCTCCTATCCGTTCGGGCATTCCGTAAGGGCAAAAGGGGCCGCAAGCAGCCCCTGTGCAGCTGTGTTCATTCAGTCCAAGAGGTCAAGCCGCCAGCTTGCCCGACCGCTTGGCAACATGGGTGGCGATGGCGTCCATCAGCGGGGGGGACAGCGCGTCATAGGGTTCCAGCCCCAATTCGCGCAGCCGCGCGCGGATGCCGTCCATGCGCGAGGGATCGACACCCGATTCGATCACCGAACTGACGAAGGCCGCGAATTCGGGTGCGGCCCATCCGTCTTCCTTCGACAGTTCGGTATGGACGAAGTCCAGCCCATAGAAGGGATGGTCCTTGTTCTCGATCCGGCCATACATGTGCACGCCGCAGCCGGTGCAGGCATAACGCTGGATCGGCGCGTCCTTGTTGACGATCTGCAGCTTGTCGCCGTTTTCCACAACCTCGATCGCGTCGCGCGACACGACCGCGACCTGGCTGAAGATCGCGCCCTCGGGCTTCCAGCACTTGGTGCAGCCACAGACGTGGTTATGCGCCGTCTGCGCCCCGACCCGGACCTTGACCGGGTTTGTCGTGCATTTGCAGGTAAGCGTGCCGCCGGAAAAATCCGGCCTGGCTCGTTTGATGCCGCCATCGACGGCAGGGTGAATAAGGACGGCCTGTGTATTTTCCATGGGCATCTCCTCCGGTGACCAGATCATCCCAGTCTCTCTCCCGCCGGGATGAAGGGCAGACTAACAGAAAACTATGGTTTGGGCATTTGGACTTAAGGGTGTTCTAGCCAGAGGTCCAAGGCAGGCCGTATGCCGGATTGCCGGGATGATGTCGGCAGACCGGCTGTTCATGCCGCTGCGTCCATCGTCGGAACCAAAGACTGGCCAGGCAAAGGCCTTGAAAGGTCGCACTGGCGCCCAGGTCACCCCGCCGGTGCCGCCGCGGTCGAGCGGCGCACCACGATTTCCACGGGCAGGGTGGTCAGCGTCTCGGCCAGGGGCTTGCCCGACAGGCTGGACAACAGCCGCTCGGCGGCGATGCGGCCCAGGCGGCGGCGGTCCTGGCGGATCGTGGTCAAGGGCGGGCGGGAATAGGCGGCAAGCGCGATGTCGTCGAAGCCCACAACGGACACGTCCTGGGGGACGCGGACGCCCAGTTCCGACAGGCCGGAAATGCAGCCGATCGCCAACTGGTCGGAAC
>JAEWCW010000031.1 GCA_023390415.1 Pseudomonadota bacterium
CGCTGAGGCTCAGCGAGACGTTGGAGGTGATGCGCGGAAGCACCTGATCGCCCGCGATCATCACCTTGCCCGCTTCATCGACGAGGCAGGCATGTTCCGGGCAATGGCCGTTGCCGACGAGCACCCGCCAGCGTCGAGCCCCGATCTCCAGGACATCGCCCTCGCGGATACGCTGGAAGCTGACCGGGACCGGCGTGACGACCGAGGCGAAGCGGCCCCAGCCCTTGGCGCGCTCTGCCTCGATCCTTTCCTCGGACCAGCCGGCCGCGCGCCAGTAAGCGAGCGCGGCGTCGGGCGGCGTCTCGCGGACGTCGGCCATCAGCATCCGGGCGAACAGCCATTCCTCACGGGTCATGAAGAGCGGCACGCCGAAGCGCTCGGTCAGCCAGCCGGCGAGGCCGATATGATCAGGGTGGAAATGGGTGACGATGATCCGGGTGACCCCGCGACCGGCGAGCGGTCCGGAGAACAAGGCCTCCCAGGCCTCGCGCGAGGGCGGGATGTCGAGGCCGGTATCGACCAGCGCAACGCCGTCGCCGTCGTCCAGCGCCCAGACATTGATGTGCTTGAGCGATCCGGGAACCGGAAGCCGCGCCCAGCCGATGCCGTCGGCAAGCGCGATCAACTCCCCCGGTTCGGGGCCGCGGCGGCCGAGCGGATAGGTGAGGCCGCGATGGCTATAGGCGCCGCCCGCAAGCGAGGCGTCGGGCGCTACGGGATCGGTCTTCGCCATCGGTTCGACACCAACCTCCGGCCGGATGAGCCCGCCGAAACCTCAGCTCCGGAAGGGATCGAGATCCGTGTCGTCCGCCGCGGGCTCGGCCGGAGCCGCCTCGGATTCCGCCGCCTCCGCGGCGTGCGCAGCCTCTGCCTCGCGGGCATGGGCCTCGCGCTCCGCACGAAGCTCGACGATCAGCGCTTCACGGTCCTCATCGATGCGCGAATCGCGCTGGACCTCGGCGCCGGCCGCCTTCGCCGCCTTGGCGACGACGGCGTCGAGCTCACGCTGCGAGCAGAGGCCCAGCGTGACCGGATCCTTCGGCTGGATGTTGGCGATGTTCCAGTGGGTGCGGTCGCGGATCGCCGCGATCGTCGTGCGGGTGGTGCCGATCAGCTTCGAGATCTGGCCGTCCGTGACCTCCGGATGGTTGCGGATGATCCAGGCGATCCCGTCCGGCTTGTCCTGACGCTTGGAAACCGGCGGGTAGCGCGGGCCCTTGGTGCGGGTGACCTTGTCCGGCTCCTTCTGCATCTTCAGGCGATATTCGGGATCGGCTTGGCCGCGCTCGATTTCCTCCTGGGTGAGTTCGCCCGCGCGCAGCGGATCGCGGCCGGTCAGCTTGGTCGCGGCGGTATCGTCGGCGATCGCCTGGACCTCGAGGATGTGAAGCCCGCAGAATTCGGCGATCTGCTCGAAGGTCAGCGAGCTGTTGTCCACCAGCCAACTGGCGGTCGCATGGGGCATGAGCGGCTGGGCCACGGGAGTCTCCGGATAAAATAAGGGCCGCCCCTGCACGGAGCGGCCGAAGCGTGAAATTGCCTGTAAACCCGCGCGGCGCGGAGGGCAAGCATTGCCGCGCATCATCGCCACGCCCGTCCTTTTGGCTTTACCCCCTTCGAATTGCAGGCGAATAAGTAGTGCCGCCCGTGCAGATCGCGGGCGAGGACTGCAGGGGGGAATATGATCAAGCCATTGTCCGCGGCCGCACTCGTGGCCGCCCAGCTCGCCACTGCGGCGACGCCCGCTTACGCCGCGGATATCGTCGGCGCCGAGGCGCCGCGGAGCCACCAGTTCGGCACCTTCGTCGGCGCCCGGCTGCGCGTGCCGCTCGACGGTAAACACCGCGAACCGCGCGCGACGCTGACGGCGGCGCCAACCGTCCATTCGGCCAATGCGTCCGGCGAGCAGCGGCTTCGGATCGGCCAGGGGTTCGAATTCGGGGTGCAGGGCGCCGATCTGCGCTTCGACCTCGCCGGCCGCCCGGTCGCCCAGCTTGCCGATACCGGACCTTCGCCTGAGGGGCGTCGGAGCAACGTCTCGACGATCGGCTGGGTCGCGATCGGCGTCGGCGCGGTCGCTGCAACGGTCTTCACGCTTTACGCCTTGTGCGGCGCCGGCGAGATCTGCTCGACCGACGACGACTGAGTTCGTGCACCTTTCGGGCTCTCACGCGCAGCCGGCGCAGTGGCCTTTGTTGCGCGGCGGACACAGGCGCGGCATTCTCGACAAGTTTGGTTGACAATAGACTCGCCGCCCACGATGTCGCGGCCACCAACTTGTTGAAGGACATATGCAAATGCGCAAGTTTCTCGTTGCCACGGCGGCTGCCGTTTCTTTCCTCGCCACCCCCGCCATTGCGCAGGACGTCGTTGCCGGCCCGTTCGACGGCACCCGCGTCGGTGTGACGCTCGGCACCGGTGGCGACGATCCGTTCGACTTCGACGGGACCACCGTCGGCATCGACGTCGGCTATGACTGGGATCGCGGCGGCGCGGTGTTCGGCATCGGCGCCGAGTACCAGACCGATCTCGGCGACGACTTCCTCGACGTCAACGAGACCGCCCTCCTGGCCCGCGTCGGCGTCAAGGCCGGCGAGCGCGCGCTCGTCTATGCGACCGGCGGCTACACCCGCATCAGCAGCGGCTCCTCGCCGTTCGAGGGCATCACCGAGGACGGCTTCCGCGTCGGCGGCGGCGCCGAGTTCGCCCTTGGCGACGGCGGCACCTCGCTGAAGATCGAGGAGCGCTACCTGGACTATGGCAACGGCGCCAATGCTTGGCAGACCGTCGCCGGCCTCAGCTTCCGCTTCTAAGCGAAAGCTGGAGTCCAAGATCGAGGGCGGGGAGAAATCCCCGCCCTTTTTCTATGGGCCGTTGGTCGATCGGCGGGGGACCTCAACCCGCGACGGCGAGGACGATCTTGCCGACATGCGCGCCCTCTTCCATCCGGCGGTGCGCCTCGGCGGCGTCGGCGAGGGTGAAGACGCTGTCGATCACCGGCTTCAGGCGCCCATCCGCCGCAAAGGGCCAGACGCTTTGCGCGATCTCGTCGGCGACGAGGCTCTTGAAGGCGACGGAGCGCGCACGAAGCGTCGATCCGGTCAGCGTGAGTCTCCGGCCCATGACCCGGAGGATGTCGATCTCCGCGCTGGTTCCGCGCTGCACCGCAATCGAGCTGTGGCGTCCGTCCTCGGCGAGGCATTGGAGGTTGCGCGGGAGATAGTCGCCGCCGACCATGTCGAGCACGATGTCGACGCCCCGGCCCTCGGTCAGACGCTCGACCTCGGCGACGAAATCCTGGCTTCGATAGTTGATCGCGTGGGACGCGCCGAGCGCTTCCGCCGCCCGGCATTTCTCGTCCGAGCCCGCGGTGACGATCACCTCGAGTCCGAACAGGCCGCCGAGCGCGATCGCCATAGTGCCGATCCCGCTCGTGCCGCCGTGGACGAGGAGGCGTTCCCCTTCCCTCGCATAAGCACGCTCGAAGACGTTGACCCAGACCGTGAACAGCGTCTCGGGGAGCGCCGCTGCCTCGAGCATGTTCAGCGCGCGGGGGATGGGGAGGCACTGCCCCGCGGGCGCAGCGCAATATTCGGCATATCCGCCACCGGCGACGAGGGCGCAGACCGGCTGGTGGAGCAGCGCGTCCGGTGTCCCCTCGCCGACCGCGACGACGGTGCCCGACACTTCCAGCCCGGGGACGGATGGAGCGCCCGGCGGCGGCGGATAATGGCCGCGGCGCTGGAGGATATCGGGCCGGTTGACCCCCGCGGCCGCGACCTCGATCAGCACTTCGCCCGGACCTGGGCGCGGCACCGGCCTCTCGACGGGGACGAGCACCTCCGGCCCGCCGGGCTCGCCGGGATCAATCGCCAACATCTGGCTCGGCAGGTCTTCCATCCGCTCTCCCCTCGCGGATGCACTTGCCCTGCCCGCCAGCTTGACACAAGCGGTCCTTCCGGGGGATTCTCGGCCCATGGACCTCGACGAGCTCTTCCCATCCAAGCCCGACGATCCGCTGACGCAGCTGACGCGCCAGGATCTCGATCCGCTTTCAGTGGAAGAACTGGAGGCCAGAATCGCCGTGCTCGAGGGCGAGATCGCGCGGGTGCGCGCCAAGATGGACGCCGCCGTTCGGTTCAGGGCGGATGCAGATGCGATCTTTAAGAAATGAGCATTACAGGGAGGCTGTGGGGCCGGTCCGCCCGTTTGGGGCAGGCCGTTGAGAATCGGAGACGTGGTTGATGAACCGACTTCGCGTTCCGACATTAGGCATAAGCAGCCCGTGAATTTCCGCGGGCCCGCAGGAGTAGACCAAGACGATGCCGTCCTTCGCCCGCGACCTTGAACAGACGCTTCACAACGCCCTCGCCGAGGCGAGCGGCCGTCGCCACGAATATGCAACGCTCGAGCATTTGCTGCTCGCGCTGATCGAGGATACCCACGCCTCCCAGGTCATGCAGGCCTGCGGCGTGGACCTCAAGGAACTGCGCGACGCGGTTCGCGCCTATCTCGACACCGAACTCGAGGCCCTGAAGGTGGAGGCCGATACCGATCCCTCCCCGACCAGCGGCTTCCAGCGCGTCGTCCAGCGCGCCATCCTTCACGTCCAGTCCTCGGGCCGCGAGGAGGTGACCGGCGCCAACGTGCTGGTCGCGCTCTTCTCGGAGCGCGAGAGCTATGCCGTCTATTTCCTCCAGCAGCAGGACATGAGCCGGCTCGACGCGGTGAGCTTCATCAGCCACGGCGTCGGCAAGGGCCAGGCCGCGGCGGAACCGCAGGAGATCAAGGGAGTCGAGGAGAGCAAGACCGAGGACGGCAAGAAGAAGCCGGAATCCGCGCTCAAGCAGTTCACGATCAATCTCAACGAGAAGGCCCAGGAAGGCCGCGTCGATCCGCTGATCGGCCGCGGGCCGGAAGTCGACCGCACGGTGCAGATCCTCTGCCGCCGCTCGAAGAACAACCCGCTCTATGTGGGCGATCCCGGCGTCGGCAAGACCGCCATCGCCGAAGGCCTGGCGCGCAAGATCATCGAGGGCGACGTCCCCGAGGTCCTGAAGCCCGCCGTGATCTACTCGCTCGACATGGGCGCTTTGCTCGCCGGCACCCGCTATCGCGGCGATTTCGAGGAGCGGCTGAAGGCCGTGGTCAACGAGCTCGAGAAGCTTCCCGACGCGATCCTCTTCATCGACGAGATCCACACCGTGATCGGCGCCGGCGCGACCAGCGGCG
>JAEWCW010000114.1 GCA_023390415.1 Pseudomonadota bacterium
GCGAGCTTGAGGCCGAAGGTGACCGGCTCGGCGTGAATTCCGTGGCTTCGTCCGATCGTCGGGGTCGCCTTATGCTCGATCGCGCGGCGCTTCAGCACCTCGAGCAGGGCGTCGACGTCGGCGATCAGAAGGTCCGCGGCGCGGCTGAGCTGGACTGCGAGTGCGGTGTCGAGGACGTCGGAGCTGGTCATGCCCTGGTGGAGGAAGCGCGCTTCCGGTCCGACCTGCTCGGCGACCCAGGTCAGGAAGGCGATGACGTCGTGCTTCACCACCGCCTCGATCGCGTCGATCGCCGCGACGTCGATCTTCGGGTCGGTCGCCCACCAGTCCCAGATGGCCTTCGCCGCTTCCTTCGGCACGGTGCCGAGCTCGGCCATCGCGTCGAGGGCATGGGCCTCGATCTCGAACCAGATTCTGAAGCGCGATTCCGCCTCCCAGAGGGCGGTCATCTCGGGGCGGGCATAGCGGCTGATCATCGCCGCGCCTTTATGGAAGCGGCTCGGGCGGCGCAACAGGGTGCGGTGGACCGGTACGCCCGACCGCCTCCTAGATCAGCCCCAGCGAACGCATCGAGGTCTCGCCCTTCGCGCCGACGATGACATGATCGTGGACCTGGATCTTCAGCGGGCGGAGTGCGTCGACGATGGCGCGCGTGAGGCGGATGTCCTCCTGACTCGGCTGGGGGTCGCCGCTCGGATGATTGTGGACGAGGATGATCGCCGAGGCCTGATATTCGAGCGCCCGCGCGACCACCTCGCGGACATAGACCGCTGCTTCGTCCACCGAGCCTTCGGACATGGGCTCGTTGCGGATCAGCATGTTCTTGGTGTTGAGGAACAGCACGCGGACGCGCTCGACGGGCAGGAACGCCATGTCGGCGCGAAGGTAATCGAGAAGTGCTTGCCAGCTCGCCAGCACCGGCTGCTCGACCATCTTCGATTCGAGCAGCCGGAGCGCTGCCGCCTGCGCAATCTTGATCGCCGCCGCCGCAGTCTCGCTGACCTCGCCGACGCGCATGATCGCTTCGGCATCCGCGCTCAGCAAGGGGCCGAAGCCGCCGAACCGGCGCAGCAGGTGCTTTGCGAGCGCCTTGGTGTCGCGGCGCGGAATGGCGGTGGCGAGCAGATACTCGACCAGCTCATGCTCGAGCAGCGCATCGGGACCGCCGTCGAACAGGCGCTTGCGCAGCCGCGCCCGATGCCCGCTCGAGTCCGAACCGCTTCCCCCCATCGGGCTAGATTATGTGGCCCGCGCCCCTTAGGCAAACCATGACGGCAGCGGAACGCTCGGCGTCCGGCCGGGTTGAGCCGCTTGGGGCGATTGCCGGCATCATCTGGGTTGGGCGTAGCGCGTGGACGATAACGAAAGGGTCGAGCAGGTCGAGGCCGCGCGACGGCGGCGCCGGCGCTGGCCCTATGCCGTCGCCTCCGTCCTGATCGTCCTGCTGATCGCGCTGCTTGCTGTCTGGCTGCTCCGGTTCACGATCGCCGCCGACTTCATCGACCGCGAGTTCGAAAAGCGCGGTGTCCAGGCCACCTATTCGGTCAAGCGGATCGGCTTCCGCCGCCAGCGGATCGAGAATCTGGTGATCGGCGATCCGCGCGCGCCGGACCTCACCGCCCGCTGGGTCGAGATCGAGCTCGATTGGGGCGGCTTCTCGCTTCCGGACGTCGCCTTGATCCGCGCGCGCGGCGTGCGCCTCCGGGGCCGCATCACAGGTGGAAGGATCAGCCTCGGCGAGGTCGACAAGCTGCTTCCGCCGCCGAGCGGGCTGCCTTTCCGCCTGCCGGACCAGCGCATCGACGTCGCCGATTCCGCGATCCGACTCGAGACTCCGGGCGGAGTCGTCGGGATCGGCCTCCAGGGCCGCGGCAATCTCGCCAACGGCTTCCGCGGCCATATGGCGGCGGTCTCGCGGGGCCTTGCCTTCGGGGAATGCCGGATCGTCGAGCCGAGCGCATCGCTCGCCGTTCGGGTGGATCAGCTGAGCCCGAGCTTCCGCGGTCCGGTCGCCTCGCCGTCCGTCGCCTGCGAGGACGGTTTCGCGCTCGATCGCGCGCGCTTCGACGTCGCAGCGACGCTTTCGCCCGCGCTCGACAGCTGGCGCGGCAATGCCCGGCTTTCCGCGCAGCGCTTTCTCGCCGGCCCGGCCCGACTCGCCGGCATGGGCGGAAGCATTTCGTTCGAGGGCAATTTCGAAGGGACGCGCGGCCGGCTCGACATCGGGTCCCAGGCTGCCGCGGTCGGCAGCGCGCGGAGCAATTCCACGCGGATCGCAGGAAACTACGCCGTGGTCCCGCGCTCGGGCGCGCTCCAGCTCGACGGCGAGGCCTCGATCCAGGGGGTCGTCCTGGCGCGTCCGTCCATGGCTTCGATCGAAAGCCCGCTGCGCTCGCTCGGTGGAACGCCAGTCGAGCCGATCGGTGAGGCGCTCGCCGATGCGCTTGCCCGCGCGGCCACCTCGGGGGCCGACCTTCACGGGCAGATCGCAATCGTCAACAACGAGGGGCGGGGGGCGGTGCGCCTGCGCGAGCTCAGTGTGGCCACCCGCAGCGGCGCCCGGCTTCGCGCAACCGGCGGCTCCGGGATCACCTATCGCTGGCCCGGCGGAGCGATGCAGAGCGAAGGCGATTTCGCCCTGTCCGGCGGCGGCTTTCCCAATGCCCGCTTCACCCTCACCCAGCCGCGCCCGGGAGGCCCGATCGACGGAATCGGCGAGATCGCGCCGATGCGCGCCGGCGGGGCCCGGCTCGCGCTCGGCCGGCTCCACTTCATCGCCCGCTCGGACGGCACGACCTTGGTCGAAGCGCCGGCAGTGATGGACGGCAACCTGTTCGGCACGCGGGTCGAAGGCCTCGCGGTACCGATTAGGATGCGCTTCGGCGGTGGTGGGTTCGCGCTCGGCGAGGCCTGCGTTCCGGCGAGCTTCCGCCGCCTAACTTTCCAGACTCTAACCCTGGGCCCGTCGCGCCTCACCCTCTGCCCGAGCGGCCGCGCGATGGTCTGGAAAGCGCCCGGCCGCAACGTCGCCGGCGGGATCGAGCTGCGCGCTGCGCGCCTCGCCGGCAGGCTCGGCGAGACCCCGATCGCGGTTGCCGCGCGAAGCCTGCGCTTCGGGGTCGGGGACAGGAGCTTCGTCGCGCGGGATGCGGACATCCGCCTGGGCGGCGCGCCCGTGATCCATAATCTCCGAATCTCAGAGCTCGCCGGCCGCTTCGTCACGGGCGGCGTCACCGGGACGTTCGGTGGCCTATCGGGCAAGATCGCCAACGTGCCGCTCCTGATCAGCGAGGGCGCCGGCACCTGGCGCGTTCGGGACGGCGATCTCGAAATGGCCGGCCGGATCCTCGTCGACGACGAGCAGACCGAGCCCCGCCGCTTCGAGACCCTGGTCAGCGACGATTTCCGGCTGACCCTTATCGACAACCGCATAGCCGCGAGCGGCTGGCTGAAGCACCCGCCGAGCGGAATCCCCGTCGTCCATGCGACCATCGCGCACGATCTCGGCACCGGCGTCGGCCATGCCGATCTCGACGTACCCGGAATCCGCTTCGCGCTCGACGGACTCCAGCCTGAGGACATCACCCAGCTGACCGTCGGAGTCGTCGCTCTGGTCGACGGGACCTTGCGCGGCGAGGGCAGGATCGACTGGAGCCCGGGAGCGACGACGAGCAGCGGCACCTTCTCCACCGAGGGCATGGACCTGGCGGCGCCGTTCGGCCCGGTCGAGGGGCTCACCACAACCGTTCACTTCACCGATCTGCTCGCGCTCGAAACCGCGCCCCACCAGGTCGCCCGCGTCGACATGATCCGCGCCGGCATCGACATCGCCAACGGCCATATCCGCTACCAGCTGCTGCGGGGGAGCAGGGTCCAGATCGAGCGCGGCGCCTGGCCCTTCTCGGGCGGCGAGCTGCTCCTCGAGCCGACCCTGCTCGATTTCAGCCAGCCGTCGACCCGGCACCTGCGCTTCCAGCTGGTCGGCTTCGATGCGCAGCGCTTCATGCGCGACATGGGCTTCAGCACGATCGAGGTGACCGGGATTTTCGACGGCGTGATCCCGATGGAGATCGACACCCAAGGCGCGCGCGTCGTCGGCGGGAGGCTGGTCGCGCGGCCGGGCGGCGGCCGACTTGCTTATACCGGCCCGATCGACCGGGCGAACATGCCGCTCCAGGGACGCATCGCCTTCGATGCGCTGAGCGATCTTCGCTACCGCAATTTGGTCATGGATCTGGACGGCGCGCTCGCCGGCGAGTTCGTGGGGCGCATCCGGCTGGAAGGGCTGAGCTCGGCGAGCCGCAACTGGCTCGTCCGCCAGGTTCGGCGCGTGCCCTTCCAGTTCAACATCACGGTCCGCGGGCCGTTGCGCGCCGTCATCGCGTCGATCCGCGCCACCAAGGATCCGACCCTGCTGATCCAGCCGGTGCTCCCGCCCGAGCTTCAGGAGCTTCCCACCAGCGTCACAACCATCCAGAATGAGGAAAGCGAGGCCCCGCAATGACAGCGAGCATCAAAGGACCGGGGAAAAGCGCGCGGGCGGCGATGCTCGCCGCGACCGCCGCCGCGAGCGCGGCCGTGGCCGGATGCGTCCAGGTCACCGCGCCCGACGATCCGATCGTGGTCAATCTCAACATCAACATCCGCCAGGAGGTGGTCGTGCGCCTCCAGGAGGATGCGCGCCAGCTCATCGAGCGCGAGCGGCGGGATTATTGATGCGCGCCGCGCTGAAGTTGGCAGCCGCAGCCTTCGCGCTCGCCGCTACGGCCGGCGCGGCGGCGATGCTCCAGGAGACCGCGTCCGAGCTCCGCGCGTCGCAGTTCGTCGGCGAGCGCTATGACGGGTTCATGGGGCTGGTGCGACTCGCGCCGGATCGGATCCGCGCGCAGATGGACGCGATCAACATCCGCCGCCGCGCCCATTACACCGATCTCGCCCGCCGCCGCGGGGCTCGGGTCGAGGAGGTCGCCGTCGCCGCGGGCTGCGAGATGCTCGCCCTCCGCATCGCGCCGGGCCAATATTATCTCCTCCCCGACAACCAATGGCGCCAGCGCCGCGGCACCGAGGCCGTGCCGAGGCCGGATTATTGCCAATAGATCAGCGGCGCTTGCCGTCGAGATAGAGATAGGCCGGATCGAATTCGGCGACCCGGCGCAGCCCCGCGAGGTCGGTAAGGTCGACCCGCCCACCGCGAAACTCGACGAGCCCGCCTTCGCGAAGCTCCTTCAGCGTCCGGTTGACGTGGACGGCCGTGAGGCCGAGGCACTCGGCAAGATCGGTCTGGGTCAGCGGCAATGCGTAGCCGGACTCGTCGGCCAGCCCGACGATCCCGAGCCGCATCTGGAGCTCGCAGAAGAGATGGGCGACCCGGGCCACCGCCGAGCGCCGGCCCAGCGACAGCTCCCATTCGCGGTGGATCGCGGCGTCGAGATTGGTCGCGAACCAGTAGACGCGGGTGAGATGCGGATAGGCCTCGGTGATCTCGCGGAGCCGCTCATGCGGCACCAGCGCCACTCGGCACGGCGTCAGCGTCATCATATTGTGATCGAGATATTTCAGCGTGAAGCTATGCAGGTCGGCGAAATCGCCGGCGACGTGCAGCTCGCTGATCTGGCGCTGGCCGTTCTTCAGATCCTTGTAGCGGCACAGGATGCCGTCGAGCAGGAGGGTCGAAAAGGAGATCTCCTCCCCCGCGCGGATGAACGTGTGGTCGGCGCGATACTCCCGCTCCTCCGACACTGCGGAACGGATCGCTTTCTCCTCCTCCGCGCTGATCTCGTCGCGAGCGCGGAGCTTCATCAGGTGTCGGGAGATCACGAGCCCTGGTCCAGGTGCAGTTCGATCGCCTCGGCGAAGGGCACCACGGCGAGTGGCCGCCGATCATCGCCGGAGATCTCGATCCGCCCGCGAAGGTCGATCCTTCCCTGTTTGGCCTCCTCGCTCAAAATATCGCGAATGGCCTTGAGAGCGCGCTCCCGAGCGTCGTCCAGATCGGCAAGCACCTCGCCCTCCTCGTCAGGAACGGCCCCCAGATCATTGTACAGATGCAGATAAAAACGCGGCATGCACAGCCAACGCACGTCCCCGCGAAGGGTTCGGCGGCGATGCGCATTGCCGCGCGGAGGCGCGCGGGTTGCGGCGGGAGGAGATCAGTTCCCCTTGCTCGCATTCCCTTCGAGATCGACGTCGACGCTGACATTGTCGATCCGGTCGCGCGCCTTGTCGAGGCCGTTGCCGGCGGCATCGGCCGCACGGCCGAACTCGTTGCCGATGTCGCGGCCGACGACTTCGGCCTGGTTGCGCAGGTCCGAGGCGCCCTGCTCGACGGCGTTCAGCGTGTTGCGGGTGTCGGCATCGTTGCTGGTCACGCTGACGTCGCAGCCGGCGAGCCCGAGTCCGGCCACGGCCGCGATTGCAAGTTTGCGCATCTTCATTCCCCTTCCTGTCGATCGAGAGACACTATAGCGGCGACGCCCGGCCGTCACGGGCCGAAGTCGAACAGCTGGAACGCGCCGGTGGCGATCAGGATCGCCCCGATCAGGCGCACCGCGGAATCCGAGGCGAGCGGGCGATAGGCTTCGAGCGCGCGCCTTTCCTCGAAGAAACGCTCGTCGGCGCCGGCCTCCAGCTCCGCCAGCCGGCCTGAATGCCGGCGCTTGGCACTCAACCGATAGCGACGCGGTAGCAACAGCAGGCCGAGGCCGAGCATAATCGCCACGATCGGCGCGGCGAGAAGGATCGCGTCCAAGGCCGTCACCGGCCGAGCCTCCGCTCCACCAACGCGATCGCCTGCGCGACCGCGGCCTCGGGATCCATGTCGCTCGTGTCGAGCCGCTCGGCATCCCCGGCCTGGACGAGGGGCGCCGCCTCGCGCCCGGAATCGCGGGCGTCGCGGGCGTGGATGTCGGCCAGGACGTCGGCGAAATGGACGTCCATGCCCGCCGCCTTGAGCTCGGCATAGCGGCGCCGGGCGCGCACGTCCGGCCGTGCGGTGACGAACAGCTTCGCCTCCGCCTCAGGCGCGATCACGGTGCCGATGTCGCGGCCGTCGAGCACCGCGCCGCCGGGCTGCGCGGCGAAGCGCTGCTGGCGCTCGAGCAGCGTCTGACGGACGATCGGATAGGCCGAGATCCGGCTGGCGATCCCGCCGACCGTCTCGCTCTTCAGCTCCGGATCGGCGAAATCGATCTGCGAGAGATCGCAGGCGCGGGCGGCGGCGAACTCGCTCTCGGGGTCGCCGCCGGTCTGGAGCAGGTTGAGCGCGGCGGCGCGGTAGAGCAGGCCCGTATCCATGTGCGGCAGGCCGTAATGGCGGGCGAGGGCGCGGGCGATGGTGCCCTTGCCGCTGGCGGCGGGTCCGTCGACGGCGATGATCATGAATCGGGCCTTTCAGGCGCGCGGCGAGCTAAGGGAAGGCGGGTTCCACGGTTCGGTTCGCCGGCGCGGGACGCAGCCGGCCGCGGGTCGGCGCGGCTCATGCGCGCGGCTTTTGACAGCGGCCCCTCGCTATGGCAAGGCGCGCCGCGACCGGACGCCCGCACGCGCGGGCGCCGCTTTCAAATTCAATGTAATCGGAGACGTTTCACCCATGGTGAAGGCTGAATGGGGCACCAAGCGGACTTGCCCGAAATGCGGCACCCGCTTCTACGACCTCGGCAAGGAAGATCCCGTCACCTGCATCGCCTGCGGGATCGCCTGGGATCCGGAGCCGGTGCTGAAATCGAAGCAGCCGCTTCCCTATGACGAGCCGACCAAGGCGGCCGCCGAGAAGCCCGAGGCCGAGGACGCGGATCTCGCGGCCGAGGAGTTGGCGATCGACGAGGATGCCGAGGAGAATCCGGACGACGAGGTCGATCTCGGCGGCGACGACGATATCGGTGTGCCCGGCGCTGCCGGCGACGACGAAGAGGTCTGATCGGACCGGGTCCGGGCGGCTGGAAGGCGGCCGTCCGGGCCGGCGCCGAAAGGCGTCAATCAAGCCTTGCGCCGCGGCAAAGCCTTGCCTAAATGCGGCGCCTCGGCCGGCCCTCCCAGGGGCGGCTTCGAAGGGTGCGGGGCCGTAGCTCAGCTGGGAGAGCGCTGCAATGGCATTGCAGAGGTCAGGGGTTCGATCCCCCTCGGCTCCACCATTCCCGCCTCGGCCGCGCTAGGCGGAGCCCAATCCGGAAAACCGAGCCTGACGCCCGCGAACGAGACATCTTCAAAGATGCCGCCAGATGTGCAGTCGCCTTTGCCGACTCCTTGGCGCCTTCGGATCTTGGCCGAAGGCCTCAAGAACAATTCATTCGCGCAGAGACGCAGAGGCGCAGAGACGCCTGCGCCCCCTCCAGCGGGGACGCCTACCTGAGCAGGTGGGGCTTGATCGCCGCGCCGGCAAAGGCACCGGGGATGCTGCCCGATGCCGCGAAGATGAAGGCAAACGGCACGGCGACCGCGTCGGTCGATCCGCCGGGCCAGAGAGAAACCATCAGCAGGATTCCTCCGGCGGCGAGGATCGGCAGCAGGCAGCCACAAGCGGCCGGACGGACCCGGGTAAAGGCGGAGAGCAGGAGGCTCGTGAGGAACGAGACCGCGATGATCGCTCCCACCGTCATGCGCAGCTCACCTCGGCGCGCCGGTGACTGCGCCGCGTTGCGGGGGGTGGAGCGTGGTCTCCGGCCCGATCTCCTCCTGCCGTAGCATCCCGTGCTCCGCGGCCAGGGCGACGAGCGCGGACCAGAGATGCGGCGGGCGTCCGCCGGCTTGCCTGAGGGTTTGGCTGTTCAGCGGGACGGTGCGGCGTACCAGGTCGCCGAGGGTCACCATCCCCGCAGGGAGACGCCCCGGATCGATCCACAGAAGCACAAAACCGGCGAGCGAGAGCAGGGCAGCGGCGGCGCTGGGAATCCAGAGCCGCGCGAGGAAAGCGACGATGGCAACTGTGCCGCCTGCCAACAGCAGCCAGCCGCCCGCGACTCCAAGCCAGGTCTGGCCGTGGATGGGAAGCCGTAGCCCCGTCTTCTTCCCCAGCTTCCTGAACAATCGGGCGGGCGGCAGGCCGATGCCCGTCAGCTCCGTCCCCGGCCTGACGCCGCACCTGTCCTCCGGCGCGATCGAGCGGCGAAGCCGGTAGAAGACGAAAGAGGAGCTGCAGCTTCCGCCCACGTCGTTCCAATCGGGCAGACGCGCGCGCAGGATATGATAGAGATCGCCGACGGTGACGACCCTTTCGGCCTCGTCATTGGCGATCTCGACGCCGAAGGCCTCCTCGATATCTTCGACGAGATCGATCGCACCCCATTCCGGGTCCAGATCCAGCGTGTTCGCCATCCCCCGATCATGCGGCTTGCGTCCAGGCACCGCAATATCGGCGAGGGCGAACGCTTACGTTGCGAAACAGGCGCTGGGCCGGAGTGAGGAGGGGAGCGCTGCAATGACATTGCAGAGGTCAGGGGTTCGATGCCCATCGGCTCCATGATTCCCCGCGATTGTCCTTTCCTGACATAGGTGAGGACGCTAGACCCAATCGTCATCGCGAGGGTTGCACTCCATGCAGAAGCTGGAGAACCGCACCGGGAGGGTCATCGCGCTGGGGCGGCTCGCCCTGTCCGGGGTGATCCTCGCCGCAATCGGCTACGGCCGAGCGGCGGTTTCCGAATTCGGCCCTGCCGCGTCCCTGCTCTCCATCGCTTATGCGCTGTTCGCGGCCGTGCTGCTCGCGCTGACCTGGTCCAACTGGTGGCTGCAGCACCGACTGACCGGCCCAGCGCATCTGGTCGACGTGCTCTTCTTCCTCGCGCTCACTGCCTCGACGGGGACCAATACCAGTCCGTTCTTCATCTTCTTCGTCTTCCTGGTCATGTCCGCGGCCGCCAAATGGGGATGGCGCGGAGCGATCTGGACGGGGATCGTCGTCGCCCTCCTGTTCGTGGGGCAGACCTCGATCGGGCTGCTGCAGGAGACGCACGGCCCGCAGGACTATGTCCGAACGATCGCGCGCGGCGGCCACCTGCTCGTGCTGTCGCTGATGATCGCCTGGTTCGGATTCAACCGCCTCAGCGTCGAGCGCCAGTCGCCGACCTTCTTCATCCCCCCGGATTCCATCGATCCGCCGATCCGCCAGGCCCTGGCGCAGATCGCCGAATGTTTCGACGCGCATACGGTCGCCCTGGTCTGGTGGGAGCGCGACGAGCCCTGGTTCAACCTGTCCTGCTGGATCCGCGACGGCAGCTACGAGACGACCCGGCTGAGTCCGGGAGAGGTCGGACAGCCGGTCGACGCGCGGATGGAAGGAAAGACCTTCCTGTTCGATTCCCGCGCCCGCCACGCACTCGGTCTCGCGGACGGCCGAATCGAGGCCGTGGCCGGCATCGACGCCTTCAGCCCTTTGCTCGCCGCCCAGCTGGGCGTCGCCACCGGCCTCGCCACCCCGCTCGCCTCCGAATCGATCGAGGGCTATTTCGTCGCCGGCGGGATCGAGGGCCTGTGCCGGGACGACCTCGTCGTCGCGCACCGCGCGGGCATGGACATAGCCCGCGGGTTCGATCGATCCGACGCTCTTCGAAGCTCGATCGACTCGACCGAGGTCGAGACCCGGCTCGGAATTGCGCGCGATCTCCACGACAGCCTCTCGCAGATCCTCGCCGGGATCGCGCTGAAGATCCGCGCCGTCCGAACCTCGACCAAGAGCGAGCGCGAACGCGCCGAGGACCTTGCCGGGATCGAGGCGGAACTGGTGCGCTACCAGCGCGACGTCCGGGACGTGATCGATGAACTGCGCACCCCGCCGGCGGATTCGCTGCGAGTCCATCTCGGCGCGAGCCTGTCGCAGCTTGCCGCCTGGCTGCAGCGACACTGGAACATTGCGGTCGAGTTTGAGGGCGAGGGGGCCGGCCCGGTCTCGCGGGGCCTGGAGGCCGAGATCGGCCGGCTTCTGCGCGAGGCGACCGCCAATGCGGTCCGCCACGGCCAGGCGACCCGCATCCGCCTTTCCGCAGCGCAGGAGGACGGCCACATCCTGCTCCGCGTCGGCGACAATGGCCGTGGCTTCCCGGTGCGCGGCCAGTTCGACGAACGGCAGCTCAGGCGCGAGAAGTTCGGGCCGCGCTCGATCATCGAGCGGGTCGGCCATCTCGGCGGAACGCTGTCCCTCGAATCCGAGGACGATGGCGCCTTGCTGATCGTCCGCATTCCGATCCAGACTATCGAGCCATGATTCGCCTGCTCATCGTCGACGATCATCCCATCATCGTGTCCGGGGTCGAGGCTCTGCTGCTCGAGACCGATTTCCGGATCGTCCGGCACGTCCGCCGCGGCGACGAGGCGCTGCAGGCGATCGCCGAGGACTCGCCGGACATCGTCCTCCTCGACGAGCGGCTCCCCGGGAAGAACGGGCTCGACATCTTTCGCGAGCTTCGGGCGCGCGGCGACAGGCGGCCGGTGGTGCTGCTCACCGGCACGATGGCCGAGGCGCGCGCGATGGAGGCGGTGGCGGAGGGGATCGACGGCTTCGTGCTCAAGCATTCCGCGCCGGACCATCTCATCGCCTGCCTCGGATCGGTGCGCCGCGGCGAGCGCTGGATCGAGCGGAGCATCCTCCAGCTCGCCTTCGATCGGACGACCAAGCGCGACATGGACCATGGCCCTTTCGCCGGGCTCACCCCGCGCGAGCAGGACATCGTTCGGCTCGCCGGCCAGAATGTGCGCAATGCGGAGATCGCGGCTCGGCTCGGGATCCAGGAAGGGACGGTGAAGGTCCACCTCCATAATATCTACGAGAAGCTGGGGCTTTCGAACCGGGTCGACCTGGTGATGCTGATCCGCGACGGCCATCGCGGGTGACCCGCGAAGGCTAAGACGCCGAAAAGGTAACCGCCGGATTCACCATTCGCATCAACGATATATTCCGGCCCGCTAGGTTAAGCGCACGGCAAGACGAAAAGGAGTCTTGCCATGAAACGCATTGCATCGGCCCTGGTGGCGGCGAGCGCGGTCTTTGCCGGTCCGGCACAGGCAGCCGAGCTGTCGGGCGCCTCGTACACGATCGAGATCAGGGGCGTTGTCCCCACCATCTGCCGCGCCACTTTCGAATCCGCTGTCGTTTCGGCGGGTCCGGGGGAGACGTCGCTCGGCGCGCTCAACGAGTTCTGCAACAGCCCGAACGGCTACCAGGTCTACGTCGAAAGCTCCCCCGAGCTCGACGGCGCGAGCCTGGTGGTGGACGGCCGCACGGTCGCCCTGGACGGCAACGCACCGGTGCTGGTCGCGGCCTCCGACCGCCCGAACATCCTCTCGCGCAACGTCAGCCTGTCGTCGCCGAGCGGGGTCAGCGGTTCGCTGTCCTTCCGGATCGTCGCGCGCTGAATTGAGAAAATCGCCGGCGGCCGGACAGCCGAAAGGCCGTTCGGCCGCCGACTTCGGTCTCCGGGCCGCACCGGTGGGCAGCGCGGTCCGGAGCGCCGATTCTATGGGCAGGTCACGCCCGGCGTGAGTGCCGCGAGCGGCGTCACGGTGACCGTGAGAATGTCCTGGTAGTTGGGCGCCGGAACCTCGTCCAAGCCGCCCTCCAGAAGCTGCACGCTCACCGGATGGTTGATCCCGCCCGACAGGGGCGGCGCGCCCAGTCCGGCACGGACGCAAGTCTTGGTGATCGGCAAGACGTTGGTCGGATCGCGCGTCTGGCCGAGGAACGTCGCCTGGTAGCGCAAAATCTGCGTCTCGGTGAGCAGGTTACCGGTCGGATAGGTCATCCGATAGTTGTTCGCGGACGTCATCGCGATCGTGTAGGGCCCTGAGCTCGCAACCCGGATATTGCCGTTCGGCGGCGTAAGCGCGATCGCCTGCGCGTCGGTCTTGTCGCCGACCTCCCCGAAAGCGAGGGCGGGGCCGATATAGCTGGCCTGGAGTCCGCTCAAGACCACGATTGGGAAGGTCATCTGATTGGGCAAGGTCCCGCCGCCGGGCGCATTGCCGGGCTGGGCGTTGCACGTATATTCGAGGTCGAACGACAGGTTCTGCGACGCGTTCAGGTTCAGGTTGGCCGGAAATTGCACGGAGAAGACGACATTCACCGTGTCCGATCCGGGGTTGTTCCCAGTGAACTCGATGTGCGCGAAGCGGTTGGCTGCGGACGGGGTCCCGGCCAAAGTCGGCGACGTTGCGCCGAAATTATAGAAGACGTTGAGGAGCGGCGGCTCGAGCGTCGCATTCGATCCGATCGAGACCGGCGTGATGATCATGCCGTTCGCGGACGCGTTCTGCGCGCGAAGGATGAAGCGCACATGCTCAGTCCGCGATCCGCCCGGCGGGTTGAAGCGTGTCAGCGTCAGCGTGACCTGGGTCGAAGCAAGTCCGCTCGGATTGAATGGATCGTAGGTCGCCGTGGACCCGACCGCTCCCTGGCCGCTCATTCCGCAAACAGTCGTCTGCGCCAGTGCAGGCGAGGTGAGCATAGCGCATCCAGCGACAATGGCGGCCATTGCTGCGAGAAGACGTTTCATTCTCATGTCATTCACCGCTTTCTGACGGCGTCAGGTCGCCGAGGCGGACAATGCTTTCGCCATTGTCCGGCACATCGATAACATAACTGCTGCCGAGTTCGTCGTTCATTCGTATCCGCCACCGTCCCGGAGCGAGACCGGTCGCACCGAAGCGCCCGTCCCGGTTGGTGAAGATCTGGATCGGCTCGCGATCGGGATGGGCGAGCTCGGTGGCCGTGCCAGTCAGCAGCGAGATCGGTTCCCGATCCCGGTTGATCAGGCGCCCGAGCGCCGTGACGTTGTAGTTGGATCCCACTTCCAGCAAGTATCCGCTCCGATATGGCGGGAAGACGCGGAAGGCGCCCCGGCCGAGATCGAAGCCCGCCGGCGCGGTCGGCACGTCCACGGTGATCGTGCGCTCCGAATAGGAGCTGAGGCTCGGCTGCGTCGCCGCGTTGAAATCGCCGCTGTTGGCGGTGAAGCCAAAGGGCGTGGGGTCCACGAAGATATTGGCGTTGCGCAGCGAGCGGTGACCGCGGACGATCGCGAAGCTGTCGTAGATCGGCCGGCCCATCGACAACTGGCCGTCGGCGATCGCAAGCGAGGTGGCGAAGCGGAACGATGTGCGCTGGCTGCGCGAATTGCCGAAATCGTTGTCGAACGTGCCGAAGTGGCTGATCCCGAGCTCCGATCGGTTCGCATAATAATTGCCGACGAAATTGACCCCTGAGCCGAAATCGCTCCGCTCGACATCGGCCGCAATGTTGTAGGAGCCGACGCCCTGGCCGTGCAGCATGTTGTAGGAGAGCCGGGCGCGATCGAACCTGGTGTCGTAATCGGCGCGACCGCTGGAATAGCGGCCGAAGCGGACGGTCGCCGAGATCAGCCCCGCGACCCGGCGGCCGAGATTGTCCTGCTCCCAGCGCAGGTCGCCGGTGAAGCTGACCCGGTCGTTGAACCGGTAGCCCATGGTCCCGCGCAGGTTCCAGGCGTCGCGGCCGTTGGACCGGGCGTGCGAATAGCGCCCGTCGAGCCCGCCATAGAGATTGTCGTTGAAGGCGTGCGAATAGCCGCCGCCGGCCTCCCAGTCATAGGGATTGCTGGGGATGATCGTGCCCATCGCGCCGAAATTGCGGCTGCGGCTCTCGAAGAACATGCTGAGCGAGTCGGCGCGGCCGTTGCGGCGCTGGATCAGCCGCTGGAAGGTGGCGAGCACCGCCCTGCCGGAGCCGAAGCCGTCGATGTTCGAGATCGAGAAATTGCCCGAGATGGTGCCGATCGGGGTCGCCATCACGGCCTCGATCCCGCCCATCTGGGAATCGGAATTGGCCTGGAAGTTGGCGCCCATGGTCAGCGTGTCGCTGACGCCGTGGCGGACGAAGCCGCTGACGGCGAAATCGTCGCTATAGTCGGGGCCGTCGGCCGAGAGCGGGGCCTCGACGCCGCCATAGAGGCCGAACTCGGTGAGCCCGCGGGCGAGCTGCGACTGATCGAGGAAGACGTTGAAGCGCAGGATTTCGGTGCGGCCGGTATCGTCGAGCACGGCGAGCCGGATGTCGTTCGCGCCCTGGGTGAAGGGGAAGTCGCGCAAATTGTAGACGCCGGGGGCAAGCGCCACGCGGCGCACGATCTGCCCGTTCACCTGGATCTCCACCGTCGACGGCCGATCGAGCCGGAAGCTGCGGTCGCCGCGCGGGCGCACGATCTGCTGCGGCTGGAGCACGCTGTAGGAGCGGAAGACCGAGATTCCGGCAATGTCCGGCGCGGACTGGAATCCGCGCGCGATGGTCTGGAGATCGCCCGCCGTCCAGCGGACGAGATTGTGCCGGTCGTCGTAGACAAGGCGCGAGCCGAGGCGCTGGAAGTCGACGCCGTTGGAGCCGGGCTGGTAGATCGCCTCGGTCTCGGCGACGACGCCGCCGATCCGTGCTGCTGCGTCGAGGAAGAAGATCGGCTCCTGGAAGCCGTCGTCGGGCCCCTCCCAGAGATAGTCCGCATTGCCGCGGATGTTGATGTAGGCGCTGAAGCCGGCGGGCTGCGCGAATTCGCCGATGCGGGCGCGGTCGAGGGGCGTGACCTGCACCGTGCGCGAGGCGCGGCGCTCGCTGGCGATCTGGAGGTCAAGCCCCGGGTCCTGAGGATTGTAGCGTATTCCGATCCCGGAGGCCTCGAAATCGGCGGGCGTCAGGCTGGTGCGCCCGGCGAAGCTGCCCTGCAGCGTGCGCAGCACGTCCGGATCGACGACGTTGGAGAGCAGATCGAGCAGGCGCTGCGCCGAGAATTCGACGCGCCCCTCGGGCGAGACCGTGATGATGACGTCGCCGAGATAGACCGCGCCGTCCCGCGCCGGCACCGTCAGGGTGACGGAGCGGCCCGCGGTGGGCGCGATCGGGCCGGAGCCGTCGATGACGATCCGCCGCTCTTGCGCCTGGGTGGTCTGTCCGGGCTGATCGCCGGCGAGTGCCGGCGAGGCCAGCGCGGCCGTTGCGCAGCCGGCCAGCAGCGAGCAGGCGCCGAGGCGGAGCGGCCTAGCCATCGGTCGAGAACTGGGCCTCGACGGTCCCAGCTTCCGTTGGAAGCTCGATCGGGATGAGCACGCGGCGGGTCTGCCCGGCGCCGATCAGGCCGAAGCCGATCGTCTGCTGAATCTCCGGCCCGCCCATGCTGCGCCGAAAGACCTCGTGTCCGGCCGCGTCGCGCTGGACGATGCGAAGGCGCCCGTTCGAGAGATAACCGTGCGCGGGCGAATTGTTGGTCACGGTGATTGCCGGAACCGGCTTTCCGTCCGCATTCCGGCCGACCTCGGCTCCGGTGACCGCGAGCGCCGGCCGCGCCCCCGTCGGAGCGACGCTGACCAGGACCTGGAAATTGTACAGGATCTGGATTGCCGACTGGCCCTGCGGCATCTGCACGGGCAGCTGGGCGACCGTCACATAATAATGTTTCGACCGCGCCAGATCCGGATTGCCGACATATTGCACCCGGAAGGTCTGGGTCTGCCCGGGCTGGATCAGCGCCTGGGCCGGGAAGACCAGCAGGTCCCCCGGGTCGGAGCCGGTCGGCTGGACGCCGTCCTCGCCGAGGTTGAGTTCCTGAATGCGGATCTCGACCGGAAGCGGGGTGGCGAACGTGTTCTCAACGGTCACCACCTGGCTCATTGTCCGGCCCGCGGTGCTCAGGTTGATCACCACCGGCTGGACGGTCATTGCGACGAGGCTGCCGCTCAGGCCGAAGGCGGCCAGCAGGATCAGCGCGCGCGTCAGAATTTTGCGCCCCACAGACGTCACGTCATTTCTCCCCCACCGTGGCGGACCTAATTGGCCGCCTGAAGCTCGACTACGATCCGATCCAGATAGGTGCCCGAAACCAGCGGCTGTCCGCCGGCGGCGACATTCACCCGGACGCTGACGTCGCCGATGCGTGCCGCATTGCTGTCGATCGTCACCGGTCCCGCCCCGGAGCCGCCGGCCGACTGACGGCCGGCCCAGAAGGCCGCGACCTCGTAAGGAACCGCCTCGGCGAAGGGCCCGGCAGGAACCGCCGGACCTTCGCGGCGGAGCGCGCCGCCTTCGCTGCGGATGCTGACGCGATGCGGCGCATTGCAGATGACCGGAAGCATGACCTCGATCGAGCCGCCGCGCGGACGGGCGTCGCCGTCGACGAAGACCGGGATTTCGATCCTTCCAACGCTCGGGCCGACCTGGGAGAAGACCATGTTCGTTCCCACGGACGACGACGGCGCGCCGATGACGCAGGCCGGGCGCGACGTGCCGAGGATTTCGAGCCGGCCCTGGCTGGGGTCGATCGTCGTCTGCGCGGCGGCCGGGATCGGTGCCAGCAGCAGGATCGCGGCGGCAAGGCTCCTGATCATTGGACGGGCTCCAGGGTGAGGCGGAGCGTGTCGCCATAGGCGCCCGCCAGAAGCGGCGCGTTCGCCCGCTCGTTGGTCGCGCCGGCATCGATCTCCAGCCGCAGGTGCAGCTCGCCGAGGCTCGCGCCCGGCACATAGGCCGAGCTGTCGGCGATCCGGCGGACGGTCGCGTCGGCGTTCAGCCGCAGGTTCATGTCCGACCAGAGGATGTCGGCGCGATAGGGGATCGCGCTGCCGAACCCTTCGGCCGCGCCGGGCCCCGCCTCGCGGGTCTGCCACAGGCCGTTATTCTGCGTCTCCAGCCGCACCCGGTGCGGCAGGGTGCAGATCGCCTCGAACTGCACCTCGACCGAGGCCGGGTTGGTCGAGAGCGTGCGCATGTCGACGAGCTGGTCGATCTGCAGCGTCGTCCCGTTGAGGCCGCGGAAATTGACCTGGCGTCCGGCGGCGAGCGCTGGCGGCCCGACCGAGCAGGTCGCGGGGACGCTGGCGTTGACGGAAAAGTTGCTGGTCGCGCTCGACGACTGGGCGTGCGCCGCCGCTGCCGGAAGGAGCAGGCCTGCGACGATCAGTGCGGAGCGGGCGCGCATCTCGAACCTCCTAGCTCACCGCCGCGAGGGTGACGGTGACCGAGCCGAGATAGGCGGGGTCCGCGATCAGCCGCAGGGCGGCGCCGCCGTTCGTGCTGAACGTGCCGATCGAGACGGTGATGTCGCCGGTGAAGGCCGAGCCGCGGGTCTGGGCGGCGCCAGGGTTGGTCGCCGCGCCGGTCGCGAAGCTCGCGGCCGGGGTCGTCCAGCCGCTGGCCGTCGCGGTGAAGTTCACCGTGCGCGAGAAGCCGGCGGGGGCGGCAGCGACATTGTTGACGCTGACCAGCGGGGTTGCGCTCACCGTGATCCGGCTCGGCGAGGTGCAGAAGGCGCCGGTCAGCACCTTCGGCGGCGCCGCGAGGTCGGTGCGCAGGAAACCGGTGGTCGTGTTGACGAGGACGCCGAGATCGAAGGAGCCGGAGCCCGAGCTGTTGGTGCCCGTCGAGCAGAGCGCCGGGACATTGCCGGTGACCGGGAACGGCCCGGCCGTCGCCGTGGTCGACTGCGCCGAGGCGGTTCCCGCCGCGGCCGTCGCCACCAGGGCAGCCAGAGTGAAGGAAAGGGCGCGCATGATCGTCTCCTACGGCGTCGCCGCCGGTCCCAAAGTGATGGTGACGGCGCCCGAATAGCCGCCCGCGACGAGCAGCAGGTCCGAAGGCACCGCGAAATTGTTGAGCGTCAGCGTGAGGTCCGCGAGCTTGGGCGCCGGGTGCGTTCCGCCGGCGCCCTGCGCGGCCGGGCTCGCCCCGTTGGCCGCGGCGCCGGTGGTCACAGCGGCGTTGGACGCCGCCCAGTTGACCACCGTCGAAGTGAAGTTGACCGCCCGCGCGAAGCCGGGCTGAGGCGCCGTGGCGTCGGCGGCCAGCATGGCGTTCGCCGAGACCGAGATCCGCGTCCCCGCAAAGTTGCAGTAGGAGCCCGGAAAGGCGATCGACTGGGCCGGGATCGACGCAAGCCGCCCCGTCCTCGGCCCCGACGTGTTGCTGATGGTGCCGAGCGGGACCGCGCTCTGCGAGGGCGGCCCGAGCACGCAGCGCCCTGCGACGGATCCGTCGACGCCCACGCGGCCCTCGGCCGGTCCCTGCGCCCCGGCGGTCGCCGCGGGTGCGGCGATCAGGAGAGCGGCAAGAGCGAGACGTGCCTTCACCGTCGCTTACTCCTCAGTCGGTCCCGCGACGAGCGGCGCCAGGGTCACGAGCACCTGCCCCTGGTAGGTTCCAGCGACGAGCACACCGCCTGTCGGGCTCGACGAGGCCGACAGAGTGACCAGGATGTTGCCGTTGAACTGGCCGACGGTGACCGCGGAGCCCGGACCGGCGCCGGTCGAGGTATCGGTCGCGTTGACGCTGTTGGCGTTGGCCGTGGCGGTATAATCGACCCGGTTGTCGAAGCCGCCCGGAGGCGCGCCCGGCGAAGTGACGTTGTTCAAGGGCTGAGCCTCGACCGTCATCGTCGCTGCGCTTCCGTTGCAGAAGCCGACCAAGGTGCGGTTCTGACCGTCCACCGTGCTCGTATCGAGCTTGCCGTTGCTGGCCAGCGACATTTCGCCGACCGAGATGGTCTGCGAGCTGATGCTGAGCGAGCAGCGGTTGGCGACCGAGCCGTCGACGCTCACCGTGCCGGTGGCCGAGCCCTGCTGGGCGAAGGCCGGACCTGCGGCGATCAGGGCGGCGAGCCCTGCCGAGGCCGTGATGAATGCTCTCTTCATGACCAAACTCCGTTCACAGGGCAAAGTCGGGGGAGGCGCGAGCCTCCCCCTGGCTCATCAGGTCGGGCTGATGGTGACGGTGACGACGCCGAGATAGCTGCCGGCCGCGAGGATGTTGGTGTTGGCACCCTCAGAGGCGAGGCCGAACACGCTGACGTCGACATTGTCGGCCGCACCCGGATGGATCGACGCGGTCAGCGCGCCGGTTGCGCTCGAACCTGCAGGAGCCGCCGACGTGGCTGTATCGTAGCGCCGGAACTCGGACGTGCCGCCGACCTTGTCCACCTCGACCTGAGCCGTGTAGTTGATCGTGTCGGAATATCCGGTCCCCCCAGTCAGGGTGCCGCCGGAAATCTGCATGGCGGTCGCCGAGATCGAAACGACGGGGGCGGCGGTGTTGCAGACGACCCGCGCGGTGACGTGCAGGCTGTCGGCAGGCGACCCGGTCGTCGAGCCGATCAGATTGTCGCGCAGCGTGCCGTCGGGATCGTCGAGCGTCCCGAGCGCGATCGTGCCGCTGAACGAGCTGCTGGACGCGCCGCCCGGAGCGACGACGGAGCAGCGGTTCGTCACTGATCCGGTGACGTTGACGGTGCCGGTCACGGGCGGCGGTGTCTGCGCCGACGCCGGCACGGCGATCAGAGCGGTGGAGGCCGCCATCGCCGCAAGGACAAGCTTCTTCATCTTGGTCTCCTCACTTCAGTTCCCGGCCCGGCGTCGGCCGGGCTTCCCATTCGGCGACATGGCTCGCCTTACCCCCCAAGGGTCTTGTTCCGGCCCCGCTCCGGGGAGAGCGGGGCCGGTACTCGAAAATCAGCTCGCCGGACTGAGCGTCACGGTGAGGGTGTCCGCGTATCCGGCGCTCGCCACCAGGATGTTGGCGCCCGTGTAGGCGGGCGCGCTGACCTGCAAATACGAGCCGGTTTGATTCTTGGAGGCGGACGAGACGAGGAATCCCTGCCCCGTATTGTTGGCCGGTCCGCGGAAGCTGCAGCTGCCGCCCGCGACGAGGTCCGCGGCGGCGCATGAGCCGCTGTTGATGACGACGGCACCATTCATGACGACGCGGAGGGCGACGTTGTAGGGCGCCTGGGTGGCATATCCGGCCGGGGGCGACCCGGACGTGAGCAACGCGCCGTTGCTCGAGACCACGCCGATCCGCGCCGGGATCGAGCAGTCGAGCTGGAAGTCGAAATTGTGCGACCAGCTGTGGGTGTCGAAATCCGGTTCGTTATGGGTCCCGCTCGGCGCGGTCGCGAAGCCGCAGGCGGCGCCCACCGAGGCGGTGACCGGCAATTGGAGGCTAACCGAGTTCGGCGAGCCCTGGCCGGGCGCATAGGCGACTCCGGTCGTGCACGACCCGACGCATTGCGCCGATGCCGACGTGGCGACCGAGAGGCCGACGAGCCCCGTCAAGAGGATGTGAGCGCGTGCTCCCATCGCGTTTCCGTCCTTCCGCAACAAAACTTGCGCTGGAACTAAACTTCGGTTTACCCCCCGAAGCCGACTGGCTGAGTAGAGGATTCCGCGACTCGGAATGTCCTGCAAGTGGAAAAGCGGGACAGGACGAATCGTCGCGACATGCTTCGCCAAGACTGGAATAGTGATCCATAGAATATCTCGCGACGATGGCCATAAAGACTGAAGATCAAGTTTTAACGCTGTCCTCGCAGACTGTGTATGTGGCGTCCCTTAACGGGATCGGCAAGCACACCAGTCCGGGGTATTCGGATTGTATTGCGGGCGTTGGGGCTGCGGATCCGTCCGAGCATTCCGCTCTCGGGTCCGCCTGCCGTTCCAATAGCGGCCCTGTCTCATCAAGCTCAAATATAGTCTTGGCCTAGGGGGGACTGAAAAACCTTGGAAAATTAACTCTGAAATGGAGGCCAGGCCGGAAGACACGATGCGGCGCGTCGGCTTCGTTTGACTCGGGCCGCCGCGAATCGGGGCCACCTTATCGCTGTTTAGCTCGAGCTGGTGAGCGTATGTCTAAACGAAAAGACTAGAGACTAAACCTAGGATATAGGATTCGTGACCATCATTATTATGTTGTGTGCGCCCCTGCGATCGGCGAAGCTTTCGTCACGCCGGAGGGGCGTGACTCGTGGGGGAGGGGCGCCGTGGGCGGGGCGCAGGTCATGGAGGTCACCGTCATCTACATTCGCCCGCGACCGGGCGGCTGGGAGATGGAGGCGAAGGGCGAGATCCAGCCATTCCGCACCGCGACCGGCGCCATCTTCGAAGGAATCCAGCAGGGCCGCGCGCTTGCCCGCACGGGCGAGGAGGTCTGGGTCATGTGGCGCAACGGCGAAGCCTGGTCGGTCGCCTGGACGTCGGACAAGGTGACCGCGCGGGCTTTGTGAAAGCCGCCGTCCGTGCAGGACGATAATCACAGCCGGGCTTGATCCAGGTTAATCCGTGCCTTCCTCGGCCATGGTAGACCTGCCCTATCGCGGGCAGTTCGTCAGCAGGCGCCCGTGGCTGAGAGACATGTTCGTTGTGCTCCCGCTTGCAATATCGGGAGCGTCGCAATGGCCACTTCGGACAACCCGTTCAGAGCCTTCGTCGATAATCTCGAGCGGCACTCGCAGCTTCAGCGCGAGGAGCGCCAGGCAATCCTCGCGCTCGGCGGCCATGTCGTCGAGATCCGCGCCAACCAGGATTTCGTGCGGCTCGGTGAGCGGGTGGACCATGCCTGCCTGGTCGCGCAGGGCCTGGTCGGCCGCTTCGGCCAGAATGACGAAGGCAACCGCCAGATCACCGCGGTCCATATCGCCGGGGACATGGCCGATCTTCACTCGGTGGTTTCTCCAAGCGCCTCGTCGGCCTTGCAGGCGCTGACCCCGACGAGAATCGTGAAGGTCCAGCATTCGGCGCTGAAGGAGGTGGCGCGCGCCTTTCCGATGGTGGCGGAAGCCTTCTGGCGCCAATGCGTCCTCGATGCAGCGGTGCTTGCCGAATGGACGGTCAATGTCGGCCGCCGGGACGCCCGCACACGTGCGGCCCACCTGCTCTGCGAGATGGCGTGGCGTTGCGAGGCGGCGGGTAAGGCGTCCCAATTCGCCTTCGATTTTCCGGTGACCCAGCAGCATCTCGCCGACATGCTCGCGCTGACGCCGGTCCACGTGAACCGGACGCTGAAGGCCCTCCGGCTGGACGGGCTTGCCGACGTCCATGGGCGCAAGGTCAACGTGCTCGACTGGAAGGCGCTGATGCGCGCCGGCGAGTTCACCCCCGCTTATCTGCTGAGCGGAAACGAGGACGGCGAGGAAGAACGGCCGAAGCTGAGCATCGTCTCCCCGCAGCCGCAGCGAATGGAGGCCTGAGCGGCGCTACGCGGCGGCTCTTGGCTCTTCGCCCCGCGGGCACGCCGTGGTAGAGTGATGTCCATGTTCACGGACATGAAGGCCGGGACCCCAGAAGACTGGGCCCATATCGCCGCGGAGCATGGCCGCCACCAGAAGGGCGTGGCCGCGCAGCAGATCATGGAGAGCCTCGCGCGGCTCGAAGCGATCGAGGTCGGCTTCGCCGCCAACCAGCTCACCCATTCGCTGATGGCGGGGACCCTGGCGCGGCGCTCGGGCGCGAGCGACGAGGAGGTGGTCGCAGCGCTCTGCCACGATCTCGGCAAGCTCTTCTCCATTCCGAACCACGGGCCGATCGCGGCGGAGATGCTGAAGCCCTACGTCTCGGACGACGTCTATCACGCCGTCTACAACCACCAGGCCTTCCAGGGCCGCTATTATTTCGAGCATCTCGGCCTCGATCCGGAGGCGCGCGAGCGCTTCGCGGGCGAGAGCTGGTACGATCTCGCGGTGAAGCTGGTGGACGAATGGGACGCACCGGCCTTCGACCCGGACTTTCCGGTCGACCCGCTCGAGAGCTTTCGGCCCGAGGTCGAGCGGATCTTCTCGAACCCGAAGAAGATGGTCGGCTGAGCGGAACCGCGCCGGACCCGTGCGGTTGAGCCGGCGGAGAAGTGAGATGCGCAGGATTGCGGCAATGGCTTCGGCGCTGGCGGCGCTTGCAGCGGCAGGCTGCAGCCAGGAGGAGGCGGCGCGATCGGCGTCCGCGGACTCAGGCCGGCAATGCTTCCGACCGGCATCGGTCAGCGGGTTCACCGCCGAGGACGACCGGACGGTGTTCGTCCGCGTCGGCGCACGCGACGTCTACAGGCTGGAGATCGTGGGAATCTGCCCGGACGTGGACTGGTCGCAGCGAATCGCGATCCGCGACCGCACCGGCGCCGGATGGGTGTGCGGCGGGATGGATGCGGAGCTGCTCGTGCGCAGCCCGAGCGGCCTCGATCGCTGCCCGGTGACCAACGTCACACGCCTCAGCGACGCCGAGGCCGAGGCCTGGCGCGCGCGGCGACGGGACTGAGCCTCAGCCTCAGGGTGCGGCGTTGGCCGTGCACTCGCCGACGCGGCGGCCGACCGTGCGGCTCTCCATTTCGACGCCCGAGGCGTTGACCTGCTGACTGACCTCGAAGCTGGTCGCCTCGAAGCGGCCGGTGACCGTGCTGCGCATGGTCTGGCCGCCCTGGTTGCACTGGACCACCGCCTGGACCTGGCCGCCGCTGATATTGTTGCTCTCGTAGGTGCAGCCCTGGCCTTCGCCGGCGCCGGTGAAGATTCCGGCACCCGGCTGGCCGGCCTGCTCGGGCGTCAGGCAGGTGCGCACCGTGGTCGGACCGGGCATCGGCATCGAAGCACCGGCGGGCATGCTTGGCGCGCCGATCCGAGTGACGTTGGTCGTGATCTCCCACATGCCGGCCTGCATGGCGGCCGCAGTGGCAGTCCCGCTGCCGCCGCCTCCAGTCTCGGCGGCTTTGCCGGTGTTGGTCTCGTTGGTGCTGCCGCCGCCGCAGGCTGCAAGTGCGGCGACCGCCGCCAAACCGATCCACTGCCTCATGGGAGACCCCTTTTCGTCCTTATGGGCACAGATAAGCGGTGCGGAGACTAACCCGCGCCGATTGGTTGCGCCAGCGAAAGGATGGCCCGCGACGCCGTCTCTGCGCGGGACGGGCGTGTCAAAAAGCACAGGCGGGCTTGCAACTTTAGGGTGAATCAAATCTTAATGCGGGCATGAACCGCCTGTCGCCCTGGATTTCGCGCCGCTCCGCCGGCTACGTGCCGAGCCTGATCCGCGCTGCCGCCGCGCGCCCCGGCCAAGCCGCCGCCATCGCAGCGCCGCTGGTGGCCGCTGGGGACGACGTCCAACTGTTCGTCACCACCTTCCTCGGCGGGCTCGTCTTCTTCTCGACCTGGTTCGCCTGAGCTTCGCTCAGACGTCCTCGGGCAGGCCGGTCGAATCCGCGCAGGGATTGTCGTCGCACGCCTTGTGCAGCTTCCAGGCGAGCCAGGCGGAGACGAGGCACATCGCGGCGGCGAGCAGGAGCTGGTCGGCGACCCCGATCCGAAGCACCGATAGGCCGATCGCGAGCAAAGACCCGGCGACCATGGCGCCCGAATTGACGATGTTGTTGGCGGCAACGGTGCGCGCCGCCTCGCTCTTCTTCACCGTGGTGGTGAGGAAGGCGTAGAGCGGCACCACGAACATGCCGCCGGCGACCGCGATCCCGAGCAATGAGGCGAGCAGCGGAACCGCGAGCCCGACCTGGACGAACTCGCCGATCGAGTAGAGCTCTTCGCCGGGAAGCTGCGGCCAGCGCACCGAGAAGAAGTGGAAGGCGACGACGAAGGCGCCCATCGCGACCACCGAGGGCGCGGAATAGCGCGCCGAGACCTCGCCCTTGAGCAGCCGGTTCACCGCCACCGAGCCGATCGCGACCCCGACCGAGAAGATCCCGAGGAACAGGCTCGCAACCTCCTTGCTGGAGGTGAGCACGTTCTTCACCAAGGGCGGGAACTGGATGAACAGCACCGCGCCGATCGTCCAGAAGAAGCTGATCGAGACGATCGCCAGGAACAGGCGCGGAATGTGCATCGTCGCGCCGATCAGCCGCGCCGAGGAGCGGAAGACGTTGAGATCGATCCGATGCCCCTCCTCGAGCGCCGGCGCGGGCGGCACCTGGCGGCCGGAGACGTAGCCGACGATCGCGATCAGGATGACGAGCAGGGCCGCGGCCTCGACCGAGACGATTCCGGCGAGGATCGTGCCGCCGAGGATCGCGAGATAGGTGCCGGCCTCGACCAGGCCGGTTCCGGCGAGCACCTCGTCCGGCTTCAGATGCTGGGGCAGGATCGCATATTTGATCGGCCCGAAGAAGGTCGAGTGGACGCCCATCGCGAACAGAGCGAGCAGCATCAGCCCCATCGCCAGCGTGTGGACTCCGATCCCCATCCAGGCGAGTGCAAGGCCGCCCGCGCCCGCCAGCATGATCACGATCTCGCAGAATTTGACGATGCGGATGATCCGCGCCTTGTCGCGCGCGTCGGCGAGCTGGCCGGCAAGCGCGGACAGCAGGAAGAAGGGGATGATGAAGACGCCGGTCGCGATCGCCGAGAACCAGGTCTCGGCCATCTCGTCATTGTAGACTTGATAAACGACGAACAGGACCATCGCCGTCTTGAAGAGGTTGTCGTTGAACGCGCCCAGGAGCTGGGTGCAGAACAATGGCAGGAACCGGCGCTTGCCGAGCAGCCCGAGCGCGGAACTCACGCGGTCATGCTCGCCGCGGGTCGGGCGGACGGGCCCGGAATCACTTCGATCGACATCCTCATCCTTCGGCCCGTCTGACGCGGGCGGCAGTCATAGGCGGGCGAGAAGCGGACGGGCAAGCCCCCTCCCCAACGCCGTGCAGAGCGGCTAAAGGCTCGCCGCGATGCTGAGCTTGCCGAACTTGCTGACCCTGTCGCGCATCCTTGCGGTGCCGATCCTCGTGTTCCTGCTCTGGAAGCCGAGCTGGTTCGATTATGCCATCACCTTCGTGCTCTACTGCGTGGTCGCGATCACCGATTATCTCGACGGCTATCTGGCGCGGGCGCAGGGGACGGTCTCCCGCCTCGGCCAGTTCCTCGATCCGATCGCTGACAAGATCATGGTCGCCGCGGTGATCGTGATGCTGGTCTCGACCCGCAACAATAGCGGCGAGCCGATCATCCACAGCTTCCACATCATCCCGGCTCTGGTCATCCTGCTTCGCGAGATCACTGTTTCGGGCCTTCGCGAATTCCTCGCCAGCCTCCGCGTCGGGATGCCGGTGAGTCACCTCGCCAAGTGGAAGACGACCTTCCAGCTGGTCGCGCTCGGCGCGCTGATCCTGGCCGGCGCCACCCCCGGCATGCCCTGGGTCCACATGGTCGGCCTCGCCAGCCTGTGGGCGGCGGCGACACTGACGCTAATCACCGGCTGGGACTATCTGCGCATCGGCCTGAGGCACATGGACTGATGCCGATCGACCTCCTCTTCTTCGGCTCTCTGCGCGACACCTTGGGGCGGGACAGCGAGCGGGTCGACCCGCCGAGCCATGTCGTCACGGTCGAAGGGCTGATCGGCTGGCTGGGCGGACGCGGCGGCGACTATGCCGCGGCCTTCGGCGACAAGGCGCGGATCCACGCCGCAGTGGAAGGCGAGCGCGCAGGACCCGGCGACAGCGTGTTCGGCGCGCAGGAGGTCGCCCTGTTCCCGCCGATGGGCGCGCTGTGATCGACGTCCGGATCCAGGCCGCGGACTTCGATCCCGGCCGCCAGATCGAGCGGCTGGGCGCGCTGAACTGCGGCGCGCTGGCGAGCTTCACCGGCCTTGCGGTCGCCGATGACGAGGTGGAGTCGATCCACGTCGATCATTATCCGGCCCTCGCCAAGTCGGTCCTGACCCGCCTCTCCGAGGAAGCGGAGCTGAGCTGGAGCCTGTGCGGCGTGATCCTGATCCACCGCCACGGCACACTGGCGCCGGGCGACCGGATCGCCTTTGCCGGAGTCGCCGCGCGGGACCAGGACGATGCGCTTGCGGCAATCGCCTTTCTCGCGGAAGCTCTGCGACGGGATGCGCCCTTCTGGCGCAAGGAACGGCTCGCCGGCGGCGGCTCGCGCTGGCGCTGACGGGGGTTCGGAATGGATTTCGCGAAGCGCGCCTTCGATCACAGCTACCATATCGATCCGATCGTCCGATCGCTGCTCGATACTGATTTCTACAAGCTGCTGATGCACCAGTTCATCTACCAGAAGTATCCGAACGAGCATGTCAGCTTCGCCCTGACCAACCGGACGAAGAGCGTCCGGCTCGCCGAGGAGATCGACATCGGCGAGCTTCGCGAGCAGCTCGATTTCGTGCGCTCGCTGCGCTTCCGGCCGTCCGAGATCGTCTGGCTCCGCGGCCAGAGCTTCTACGGCCAGTTCGGCCTGTTCGAGGAGAGCTATCTCCATCACCTCAAGACGCTGCACCTGCCCGATTACGAGCTCGAGGCGACCGAGGACGGCCAGATCCGCCTCGAATTCCACGGGCCGTGGATGCACACGACGCTCTGGGAGATCTACGCGCTCGAGATCATCAACGAGCTCCGCTACCGCAAGATCATGCGCGGCATGAACCGCTCGCAGCTCGACATCATGTATTCGCGCGCCAAGGTGAAGCTCTACGACAAGCTCGTCCGGCTGCGCGGCGCCGAGGGGCTGGAGATCACCGATTTCGGCACCCGCCGGCGCCACTCCCACCTCTGGCAGGAGCATTGCATCCTCACCGCCAAGGAGGTGCTCGGCGATAATGTCTTCACCGGCACGTCCAACGCCTATTTCGCCGCCAAGCACGATCTCGAGGCCAAGGGCACCAACGCCCACGAGCTGCCGATGGTGCTCGCAGCGCTCGCCGACACGGACGAGGAGCTGAAGGGGTCGCAATACAAGCTGCTGAAGCAGTGGCAGAACGTCTATCGCGGCGGGCTGCTGGTGATGCTTCCGGACACGTTCGGCACAACCCAGTTCCTCCGCGACGCGCCGGAATGGGTGAGGAACTGGACCGGCGCCCGCCCGGATTCGAAGCGGCCGATCCCGGCCGGCGAGGAGCTGATCGAATTCTGGCGGAAGCTCGGCGAGGACCCGAAGCAGAAGCTGATCATCTTCTCGGACGGGATGGACGTCGGCCTCCCCGGCCAGGACGCGAACGGCGAGGACATTATCGAGGTGCTCGACCATTTCCGCGGCAAGGTCCGCCTCGGCTTCGGCTGGGGGACCAACTTCACCAACGATTTCATCGGCTGCCATCCCGAGGATCCGGACCGGATGCGGCCGATCTCGATCGTCGTGAAGGTGAAGGACGCCAACGGCCGGCCGGCCATCAAGCTCAGCGACAATTACGAGAAGGCGGTCGGCCCGGCCGATGCGGTCGCGCGCTACCGCCGCGTGTTCGGGACCGAGGGCGTGGCCGACGTTCCGGTGACGGTGTAAGGATAAGACATGGCTTATGAGATCGGCGCGCAGGATGCGCTCGTCATCGTCGACCCGCAGGTCGATTTCTGCCCCGGCGGGGCGCTCGCCGTCGCCGGCGGCGACGAGGTGATGCCGGGAATCGCCGCGCTCGCCCGCCGCTTCCGCGAGGCCGGCGGCCTGATCGTGGTCACCCAGGACTGGCACCCCAAAGGCCATGGCAGCTTCGCCTCCAGCCACGACGGCGCCTCGCCCTTCGGCACCACCGAGATGCCCTATGGGACGCAGGTGCTGTGGCCGGACCATTGCGTCCAGGGCTCGGCCGGCGCCAACTTCCACCCCGACGTCGCCGAGGCGGTGGAAGCCGCGCATCTCATCGTCCGCAAGGGCTACAATCCGGGCGTCGATTCCTATTCGGCCTTCTTCGAGAACGATCGCGCGACCAGCACCGGCCTCGGCGGCTGGCTGAAGGAGAAGGGCGTGAAGCGCTGCTTCTTCGTCGGCCTCGCCTACGATTTCTGCGTCGCCTACTCCGCCCTCGACGCCGCCCGCCGCCACGGGATCGAGGCCGTGGTCCTCAAGGACCTCTCCCGCGCCATCGCCATGCCGGCGGGCGAGGGGACGACGGTGGACGAGGTCGAACGGGAATTCACCGAGGCTGGGGTGAAGGTGGGCGAGAGCGAGGATGTCGCGCGGGAGCGAGTCTCCGCGGAGGCCTGAGCTTTAATCGGATCGCGGTAGCAGGTCTCGGAAGCTCGGGAGGACGGGAAGGCCGAGGTCCAAGTCGCCGTTCCAGGTCAGCCGCCCGTCTTTCGCTTCGTCAGAATCATACAGCAGCGTCCCCACCAGCTCGAGCGTCAGGGTCAACGCCTGCATGCTGTCCACGCCGATCGTGCGGTGGACCCGGTCCTTGCCCAAACCCTCGATCCGGTAGGGGCACCAATATTCGCCAGGATATCGGTCGGGCTCAAAAGGCCGTCCGATCGCGACCCGGACCTCCTCCCCATCGGCCAAAGCGAAGGTTCGGGTCGCGATCGGATCGCTGAGGTCAAGCTCGTCCTTCACCTTGTATCCCTCCCGCGCACGTTCAGGCGAACATTTCCTTCATCAGGGCCTCGCTGCAAGCGTGACCGCAAATGCAACCGCCTCATCGCCGCCCCGGCTGATCGATTGGGGCGCTCATTGTGAGTGGTTTTCCTCGTTTCCGGGGCCTAGGGCGCCGGGTCTAGGTGAGTCACGAAACCAGATAGAGGAGAGCGGTACATGGACGCGAAGACCGGCGATATTGGTGGCGGCTGCCCGGTGGCGAAGCCGACGACGGTTCGATCCCTGCTCGGGCGCACCAATCGCGACTGGTGGCCGGAGGCGCTTCCGCTCGAGGTCCTCAACCAGGGCGGCACCTCGCCCGACCCGCTCGGCGACGACTTCAACTATGCCGAGGCGTTCAGCAAGCTCGACTATGAGGGGCTGAAGGCCGACCTGCGCGCGATGATGACCGACAGCCAGCCCTGGTGGCCGGCCGATTACGGCCATTACGGGCCGCTGATGATCCGCATGGCCTGGCACGCCGCCGGCACCTACCGCACCGCCGACGGGCGCGGCGGCGCCAACAGCGGCCAGCAGCGCTTCGCACCGCTCAACAGCTGGCCGGACAACGGCAATCTCGACAAGGCGCGGCGCCTGTTGTGGCCGATCAAGCAGAAATACGGCAATCGCATTTCCTGGGCGGACCTCATGGTCCTCGCCGGCAATGTCGCGCTCGAATCCATGGGCTTCAAGACCTTCGGCTTCGGCGGCGGCCGCGCCGACGTGTGGGAGCCGGAGGAAGACATTTAC
>JAEWCW010000179.1 GCA_023390415.1 Pseudomonadota bacterium
CGGCCATCCTGTCGAGCCCCGGCCGGAAACGGCTGGGGCTTTTGATTAGCGGATCGGAAGCGCGCCCACGGTGAACCGCAGCTCGCTTGAATACCATTCGGCGTCGGCAGCGCCGGTCGGCCGGTAATCGCGGGCGCGGGCGAGCTCCAGCACGACCTGGCCGACGAAGGATTCAAGCTGCGGGCAGCCGATGTCGGCGACGACGAAGCGGGTCGGCGTCCCGTCCGGCTCGAGCTGGACGACATAGGGGACGCTGATGTCGAAGCGGCGGTCATTCTGCCCGTCTAGGGTGCATTGCCGCTCGCGCAGGATCGATTCGACGCGGCGCAGCATCGTGTCGTGCGGCATCCGGCGCTCGCGCAGCTGTGCGGCCGGAAACTCGCTCGGGTCGAACCGGCCGACGTCGACGGCCACGTCGGGACGTGGCGTGGGCGAGGAGGCTGCAAGCAGCGCTGAAGCGATGGCGATCAGCATCGAACATCTCCATCGGGCCGGACAGTCGCGACTCGGAGGCGGCCCGTGCCTCCGAAAGGCGGTGGTCGTCGAGCCAAGGAAACCCGTTTCGCGCTGACTTGCAAGCAGCTTTGCGGGGTTGGCGCCATCATTCGTAGACAAAGGACGCGATCCGCGCATATTCTGCCGGAACCCGGGTTTCTGTTCATTGACGGGAGGTGGATCATGATCGCAGCGACGATCGCACTGATGCTTCTTGCTGCGCAGGGCGGCCAAGGCTCCGGCGCAACGTCCGGGAGCCGTTCTGCCGAGGACATGGATCAGGTGATCTGCCGCGCACCGCAGCCGGTCCTCGGTTCGCGGGTCGCGCAGCGCCGTGTCTGCAAGACCCGCGCGGAATGGCGCGCCTTCGAGGAGGATCGCGCCCAGCTCCGCCGCGACATCCAGAATTCGGGCCGGATGCCCAATTCGGACTGACGCGCGCCGCTCCAATCACCGGCAAAGACTAGGAATTTGCCCGCGTACGCACTATGTGCGCGCGATCCATGGCAATTCAGCTCCCCTCCCCGCCCAAGGTCGGCATGGTTTCGCTCGGCTGTCCGAAGGCCCTGGTCGATTCCGAGCGCATCCTGACCAAGCTGCGCTCCGACGGCTATCAGATGTCGCCGGATTATGAGGGCGCGGACGTCGTCCTGGTCAACACCTGCGGCTTCCTCGATTCCGCCAAGGAGGAGAGCCTCTCGGCGATCGGCGAGGCGATCGCCGAGAACGGCCGCGTGATCGTCACCGGCTGCATGGGCAAGGAAGCCGAGACCATCCGAGCGCGCTTCCCCGAAGTGCTCGCGGTCACCGGCCCGGCCCAATATGAGCAGGTGGTCGGCGCCGTCCACGAGGCCGCGCCGGTCCCGCCCAACGCCTTCCTGAACCTGGTGCCGGAGGGCGGGCTGAAGCTCACGCCGCGCCACTACAGCTATTTGAAGATATCGGAAGGCTGCAACCACCGCTGCAGCTTCTGCATCATCCCGAGCCTACGCGGCGACCTTCAGTCCCGCCGCCCCGACGCGATCCTCCGCGAGGCCGAGAAATTGGTCGCGGCGGGCACGCGCGAGCTGCTGGTGATCAGCCAGGACACCTCCGCCTACGGCCTCGATCTCAAGCACGCCGCCTGGCCTTGGAAGGGCGGCGAGGTTCGCGCCCACATGACCGATCTCGCCCGCGAGCTCGGGAAGCTCGGAGCCTGGGTGCGCCTCCACTACGTCTATCCTTACCCTTACGTCGACAAGGTCATCCCGTTGATGGCCGAGGGGCTGATCACGCCTTATCTCGACATCCCCTTCCAGCATGCCGCGCCGTCGGTGCTGAAGGCGATGAAGCGGCCGGCCAACGAGGCCAAGGTGCTCGAGCGTATCGCCGCCTGGCGCCAGATCTGCCCGGACATCGCGATCCGCTCCTCCTTCGTCGTCGGCTTCCCCGGAGAGACCGAGGCGGACTTCCAATATCTGCTCGATTGGCTCGAAGAGGCCCAGCTCGACCGGGTCGGCGCCTTCCGCTTCGAGCCGGTCCAGGGCGCCACGGCCAATGACCTTCCCGGCGCGGTTCCGGAGGAGGTCAAGGAAGAGCGCTACGCCCGGATCATGGAGAAGACCGCCGCCATCTCCGCGGCCAAGCTCCAGGCCAAGATCGGCCGCACGATCGACGTCATCGTAGACGTGGCGGACGGTGAAGGCGGCGCCACCGGCCGCTCCAAGGCCGACGCGCCGGAGATCGACGGCGAAGTCCACCTCCGAGGCTCCGCGCACCTCAAGCAGGGCGACATCGTGGAGGTCTTGGTCGAAGACGCTGACGAGCACGATCTGTACGGCGTCCCGGTCGCCGCATAGGGCGCTTCACTGGCGGCAACGCCCGCGCTGCGCTAGTTGCGCCACATGACCGACCTCGCAGCCCTCCTCCAGCCCGATCGTGGGCAAGCCGCAGTACCGCTCCACCTCGTCGACAAGAAGAGCTTCGAGTCGTGGCTGAACGACCAGCCGGGGCGGGTCCGGGCAGCGGTCGGGGCGCAGGGATTCAAGGGCGAAGGCTTCGAGCTCGCGATCCTGCCCGGCGAACGCGACGAATGGGGCGCCCTGCTCGGAGTCGCCAATGTCGACGAGCTCAGCCCCTGGTGCCTCGCAAAGGCGGCGGAGGCGCTTCCCGAAGGCACCTACCGGGTCGAGGGCCGGAGCCCCGGGCCGGCGATGCTCGGCTGGCTGCTCGGCCAGTACAGGTTCGCACGCTACAAGGAGGACAAGCAGCCCAAGGGCCCCCGGATCCTCCTCACCGACGCGCCTGCGCGGATCGACGAGACGGTCGCGCTCGCCGAGGCGACGTTCCTGGTCCGCGACCTCGTCAACACGCCCGCCGCCGATCTCGGCCCACAGGAGCTCGAGGACTCCGCCGCCGCGCTCGCGGCAGCGTTCGGCGGCACGCTGACGGTGACGAAGGGCGATGCGCTCGGTGAAGGCTATCCGATGGTCGCCGCCGTCGGCCGCGCTGCCACTCCCGAGCGGGCACCGCGGATGATCGAGCTCGCATGGGGCGACCAGCGCCACCCGAAGATCGCGATCGTCGGCAAGGGCGTCTGCTTCGATTCCGGCGGCCTCGACATCAAGGGCGCCGAGGGCATGCGGCTGATGAAGAAGGACATGGGCGGCGCCGCCCACGCCCTCGCCCTCGCCCGGCTCGTCATGGGCGCGAAGCTCCCGGTCCGCCTGCACCTCCTCATCCCGGCAGTCGAGAACGCCATCTCCGCCGCAGCCTTCCGTCCGGGCGACGTCTTGAGGAGCCGCAAGGGCCTCACCGTCGAGATCGGCAATACCGACGCCGAGGGGCGGCTGATCCTCGGCGACGCCCTCGCCCGCGCCGGCGAGGAGTCGCCGGAGCTGATCGTCGATTTCGCGACCCTCACCGGCGCCGCCCGGGTTGCGCTCGGCCCGGACCTTCCGGCGACCTTCGTCAATGACGAGGCGCTAGCTGCCGATCTGATCGGCGCGGGCGACGCCGTTTCCGACCCGCTGTGGCGGATGCCGCTCTGGAAACCTTATGCCGAGATGCTGTCCTCGGACATCGCCGACATCGGCAATATGGGCGACGGCCCGATGGCGGGATCGGTCACTGCCGCCCTGTTCCTCCAGAAGTTCGTGCCGGAGGAAATTTCCTGGGTGCATCTCGATACTTTCGCCTGGCGGGCGAAGCCGCGGCCAGGTCGTCCGAAGGGCGGCGACGCCCTCGGCCTGCGCGCCGTTTTCGACGCGCTGAAGGTTCGCTATTCGAACTAAACGTCGAATTTTCGAGAAAAATTGGGAAACGAAAAGCGAATCCGCTGGTTTAGCCTCCGAAACGTAGATTGTTACGATCGGAGAAGGCGGACGTGTCCGACCGAGCCCTCAGAAGCTGGATGCAGACGTTGATCCGATACGTCCGCTCCGGCCAACCCGACCTCACCAACCGCCAGATGGCGCTGATGCTTCTGGTCTACCTGACACCAGGGCCGCACACCGTGCGCGGTCTCGCCAACGTTCTCGGCGTCTCCAAACCGGTCATCACGCGCGCGCTCAACACGCTCGGCACGTTGGGCTATCTTCGCCGAGTCCGCGACGAGGCGGACCGCCGCAATGTGTTCGTCGCCAAAACCACTACGGGGCAGGAATTCCTTGATAGCTTCGAACGGAATCTCGATCAGGACGGCTCAACCCGGAAAAGTCCGCGGGAGCGCGGGTTCATCCTCCAGCACGGCTGACCGCTATCGCCTCGAGCCGTCGTCCAAGCTCGATCCGCGGATCCACGCCTACAGAACAGACATTGCCGACGTCGCGCTCGCCGAGCGCATCATCGCGCCCCATTATGCGCGGCCGGTGCTCCGCGCCTGCGGGATGATGCCAACCTTCATGCGCGATCGGCCGGACGACGAGTCGACGCCGGTGTCCGAGCTGCTTCCGGGCGAGCTGTTCGCAGTCCTCGATTATGCCCGCGGCTGGGCCTGGGGCTATTCGGTCGCTGACCATCGGGTCGGCTATGTCGAGGCGATCGAGCTGATCCGGCCCGGCGAGGCTACCCATATCGTCTGCGAGGCTTCGGCGCCGATCATGGCCGAGGGCGAAGTCGCGGCGCCGTCTCTGTGCCGGCTGCCGATGGGTACCCGCCTCAACGGCCAGGAGCGCGGCTCCTGCCTCTCCACCGAGATCGGCTGCATCCCGCTCTGCTACACGAGGCGGATCGGCGAAGCGGACGAGGATCCCGTCGCCGTGGCCGAGCGGCTGGTCGGCGCGCCCTACCGCCCCGGCGGTCGCAGCTTCCGTGGAGTCGATTGCTCGGGCCTGGTCCAGCTCGCCTTCGCGCTCTGCGGCATCGAGATGCCGCGCGAGAGCGACCAGCAACGCCAGCTCGGCACCGACGTGCCCGAAGGCGAGCCGCTGCAGCGGGGCGATCTCCTCTTCTCGGGGAACCATGTCGCGCTCGCAGTGGATTCGATGCGGGTCGTCCACGTCAGCTTCGACGCCCAGCGCGTGAAGATCGAGCCGGTCGAGGCCGCCCGCGACGGCGACCATCCGCTCACCGTCCGGCGCCTGGAATTAGGGCTGCGCGCCGCCTGAGGGCTGCGCCTGCTGCTGTTGCTGGAGCCGCTGGGCGCGGATCTCGCGCCAGCGCGCATGGTTGCGGTTATGCTCTTCCAGCGTGTTGGCGAAGACGTGCCCGCCCGTCCCGTCGGCGACGAAATAGAGCGCCTGCGTGTCGCCGGGATTGAGCACTGCGGCGATCGATTCGCGCCCCGGATTGGCGATCGGTCCGATCGGCAGGCCGACCCGCGTATAGGTATTGTAGCCGTTGACCGCGTCGATCTCCGAGCGGCGGATCGGGCGGCCGAGCGGGCGACCCTGGGTGATCGGGTAGATGATCGTCGGATCGGCATCGAGCTTCATCCCCCGCCGGATCCGGTTCGAATAGACTCCCGCGATCGTCCGCCGCTCCTCGGGCTTGCCCGTCTCCTTCTCCACGATCGAGGCGAGGATTACCGCCTCCTCCGGAGTCCGCGCGACCGTGTTCCGGCTGCGCTGGGCCCAGAGCCGAGCGAGCTCGGTCCGCATCGCCTGCTGCATCCGGCCGAGCAAGGCCGCCCGCGTCTCCCCCCGGCGGAAGCCGTAACTGTTCGGAAGCACGGAGCCTTCCTCCGGCACGGCCACCTCGCCGGTGAGATAGGGATTCTGCATCAATCGGTCGTGGACCAGCACCGAAGGCATGCCCTCGGGGATGGTGACGAGCCGCTGGACCGGCTGGCCGTGCTGGAGATGGTCGAGGATCGCCGAGGCGCTGGCGCCGGCCGGGATCTCGAACTCGCCGGCCTGGACCGGGTCGGACGAGCCGAGGAAGCGCGCGAATCCGCGGAAGATCCGCGCATCGCCGCGGATCAGCCCCTCGCGCTCGAGCTGGTCGGCGACTCGCGCGACGCTCGATCCTTCCTCGACGATCAGGGTCTTCGGCTCGCCGCTCGGGCCGGGGCCGGCCCAGAGCAGCCAGACTCCTGCGCCGGCCGCGAGGACGCCGAGCGCGACGAGGATCAGAAGCGCGCGCTTCATCCGCTTTGGCTCAGACCGCCTTCATCACCAGGCTGGCATTGGTGCCGCCGAAGCCAAAGCTGTTGTTGAGCACCGCCTTGACCTTGCGCTGCTTGGCAACGTGCGGGACGAGATCGACGCCCGCAGTGCCCTCGCTCGGATTGTCGAGATTGAGGGTCGGCGGGACGATCTGGTCGCGCAGCGCGAGCAGGCAGAAGATCGCCTCGACCGCGCCGGCGCCGCCGAGCAGGTGGCCGATCGCCGACTTGGTCGAGCTCATCGAGAGCTCGCCGACATGGTTGCCGAACAGCTTGCGGACCGCATTCAGCTCGAGCTCGTCGCCGAGCGGGGTCGAGGTACCATGGGCGTTGATATAGTCGATGTCGCCGAGATCGAGGCCCGAGCGCTTCATCGCAACCTGCATTGCCCGGTAGCCGCCAGCGCCTTCCGGATGCGGCGCGGTGACGTGATAGGCGTCGCCCGACATGCCGTAGCCGACCATCTCGGCATAGATCTTCGCGCCGCGCGCCTTGGCGCGCTCATATTCCTCGAGCACGACCACGCCGGCGCCCTCGCCCATGACGAAGCCGTCGCGGTCGACGTCATAGGGGCGGCTGGCTTTCTCGGGCTCGTCGTTGCGGGTCGAAAGCGCGCGCGCCTGGGCGAAGCCGGCGATTCCGAGCGGGCAGAGAGCGCTCTCGGCACCGCCAGCCACCATGATGTCGGCATCGTCCATCGCGATCATCCGCGCCGCGTCGCCGATCGAATGGGCGCCGGTCGAGCAGGCCGTGACGACCGCATGGTTCGGCCCCATCAGCCCGTAGCGGATCGAGACCTGGCCGGAGATCAGGTTGATGAGGCGCCCGTGCACGAAATGCGGGCTGACACGGCGCGGGCCCTTTTCGTGGAGGACGAGGCTTTCCTTCTCGATTCCGGGAAGGCCGCCGATCCCGGAGCCGATCGAAACGCCGGCGCGGAAGCGCTCTTCCTCGCTCATGTCGGTGAGGCCGGCATCCTCGAGCGCCTGGCCGGCTGCATCGAGGCCGTAGACGATGAACGGATCGACCTGGCGCTGGATCTTGTGATCGACGCGCTTGTTCGGGTCGAAGCCGAACTCATGCTCGGGCGGCTTCACCTCGCACGCGATCTGGCAGGCATAGTCGGTCGGATCGAAGCGCGTGATGCGGGTCGCGCCGCTCTTCGAGGCGAGGATGTTCTTCCAGCTCGTCTCGACATCCCCGCCGAGCGGCGAGACCATTCCGAGACCGGTGACGACGACACGGCGCATTCGAAAACTCCCTGGCTCAATTTGTCCGGAGCCGACAGGCAAACGGCTCCCCGGCCGAGGACGGGGAGCCGTTCGGATCGGCTCGATCATCGCACGGCCGGCGTTGCGGCCGGATGGCTCAGGCCTTGTTGGCCTCGATATAGTCGATGGCGTCCTTCACCGTCGTGATCTTCTCGGCGGCGTCGTCCGGAATCTCGACTCCGAACTCTTCCTCGAACGCCATCACCAGCTCGACGATGTCGAGGGAATCGGCACCCAGATCGTCGATGAAGCTCGCTTCCTCGGTGACCTTTTCGGCCTCGACGCCGAGATGCTCGACGACGATCTTCTTCACGCGGTCAGCGGTCTCGCTCATGTTCACTTTCCTCCAGCTATTTGCTTTGCGCCCGCCCTAGCCGCTCGCTTGCGGCGCTGGCAAGTGGGCGCCGGCATTTCCCGGCCCGGAATGGACCGTCTCAGATCATCGCCATGCCGCCATTGACGTGCAGCGTCTGGCCGGTGACGTAACCGGCCTCGGCGCTCGCAAGATAGACGGCGGCAGCGCCGATATCCCCGCCCGCACCCAGCCGTCCAGCCGGAATCCGCCCCGTCAGCGCTTCCTTCTGCGCCTCCGGCAGCACGTCCGTCATCGCCGAGGCGATGAAGCCCGGCGCGATGCAATTGACCGTGATGTTGCGGCTCGCCACCTCCTGGGCGAGCGCCTTGGACATGCCGACGAGGCCCGCCTTGGACGCCGCATAATTGGCTTGCCCCGGATTGCCCGTCGCGCCGACGACCGACGTGATCGAGATGATCCGACCGTAGCGCGCCCGCATCATCGGCTTCAGCGCCGCCCGGCTGAGCCGGAACGCGGCCTCGAGGTTGACGCGGATCACGTCAGCCCACTCCTCGTCCTTCATCCGCATGGCGAGATTGTCGCGAGTCACCCCGGCATTGTTGATGAGGATGTCGAGCTTCCCGAGCGCGTCCACCGCCCGCGGCACCAGCCCGTCCACCGCCTCGGCGTCCGACAGGTTCGCCGGCAGGATCACATGATCCCCGCCAATCTCCCCGGCGACCTTTTGGAGCGCCTCCTCCCGAGTCCCCGAAAGCGCCACCCGAGCCCCCTGCCCGGCCAGCGCCTTCGCGATCGCAGACCCGATCCCCCCCGAAGCCCCGGTCACGAGGGCGGTCATTCCGCTCAGATCGAACATGCTCAAATCTCCTTCACGAGGGCTTCGATGTCGGCCATCCTCACGACGCTGGTCACGCGGGCATCGGGCGCGATGCGCTTGACCATCGGGCCAAGCACCTTGCCGCCGAACTCGACGAAATGGTCAACCCCAGCCTCGGCCATCGCCGCGACGCTCTCGCGCCAGCGGACCATGCCGGTGACCTGGGCCACGAGCAGGTCGCGGATCTCGGCGGGTTCCTCGACCGGCGCCGCGGTGACGTTGGCGTAGAGCGGCACCGCCGGCGCCTGGATGTCGACGTCGCCCAGCGCCTGCTCCATCGCCCGCGCCGCCGGCTCCATCAAAGGCGAGTGGAAGGGCGCAGAGACCGGCAGCAGAAGCGCGCGCTTCGCGCCCTTCTCCTTGGCGATGACGAGCGCCCGCTCGACTGCGCCACGGTGGCCCGAAATCACCACCTGCGACGGGTCATTGTCGTTGGCGACGGCGCAGACCTCGCCCTGGGCGGCAGCATCCGCAATCTCCTGCGCCAGCTTGAGGTCCGCGCCGAGCAGGGCGGCCATCGCGCCCTCGCCGACCGGAACCGCCGCCTGCATCGCCTGGCCGCGAAGCTTCAGCAGCCGCGCCGTCGTCGCCACGTCGAACGCGCCCGCGGCGGCGAGCGCCGTATATTCGCCGAGGCTGTGGCCCGCGACGAAGTCCGCCTGGCCGATCTCGATCCCCGAGACCCGCAGGGTCGCCAGCGCATTGGCCATGATCGCCGGCTGGGCATTCTCGGTGAGGGTCAGCTCCTCGATCGGGCCTTCGGCCATCAGCCGCGCCAGATTCTGCCCGAGCGCCTCGTTCACCTCCTCGAACAGCTCGCGAGCGACCGAACTCGCCCCGGCGAGCTCGCTGCCCATGCCGACCGACTGGCTCCCCTGCCCGGGGAAAATGAATGCGCGCATGAAATCCTCCTGTTGCGCGGGCTGGTAGGCCAGCCGCTTGCGCCCGCGCAAGCCCGTGCCGACGGCTCAGCGCCCGAGGAAATCGCGCATCGCGGCGAGGAAATGGCGCCAGGCCGGCTCGGATTCGAGCAAGATGTGATTCTCGCTGTCCAGCTCCACGAAGCGAGCACCAGGGATCCCACGCGCCAGCTCCTCTCCTGAGGTGAAGGGGATGACATGGTCGCGGCGCGCATGGGCGACGAGAGTCGGCACCGTCACCTGCGGCAGCAGGTGCGAGACGTCGATCGTCCCGAGCACGTGCTGCAGCCGCTCGGCATTGGCAGGCGAAGTCGAGACGCGCTGCAATTCGTTGAACCAGTCCGCCTGCTCGGCGCTGCCGCCCGGTATGTAGAGCCCTGTGAACATCTGCCGGTAGGCGGGATTGTCGCTGCCCCAGCCGGTCCGCGACAGCGTGATCATCGCCTTGCGCCGTTCCAGCTCCTCGCCCTCCAGCCGAAGCGCCCATCCGCGGGCATAGCCGCCGAGGATGACCATCTTGCGGATCCGCCCCGGGTTGCGGATCGCGTAAGCGATGGCGACCGCGGCGCCCTGCGAAATTGCGAGCAGGTCGAACCGGTCGACGCCCGCGGCTTCCACCACCGTCTCCAGATCCTCGACGAAAGCATCGAGCGAGAAGCTGGGCGTGTCCCAGTCGGAGAGGCCGTTGCCGCGCTCGTCATAGCGGATGAGATGACTGTCGCGCGCCAGCGCCACCAGCCAGTGGCGCCACAGCGGGCTCTCCCATTCGAAGGTGATGTGGTTGAGCCAGTTCGCCGTCTTGACCAAGGGCGGCCCCGATCCGACCGCCGACCATGCGAGCCGGGTCCCGTCGCTCGCCCTGCAATGGCACACCTCCTGCTCGGGCAGCCCGGCCGGCGCCTTGCGCGCCCTTCGCCAGGCGGCGGGCGGCGCGCCATATTCGCGCTTGAAGGCGCGGTTGAACGCCGCCTCGCTGCTGAAGCCGACCCGGTAGGCGATCTCTCCGAGCGGCTCGCCCTCGAGCAACAGGTCGGCCGCCTTCCGAAGCCGCCACCTGGTGCAATATCGGATCGGCGGCTCGCCCAGGCACCGCGCGAAACGCTGGCCGAGCACGGTCCGCGACACGCCCGCTCCGCGCGCGATCGCTTCGACGGTCAGCGGCTCGGCATAATGCTCCCGGATGATCCGGACCGCCCTCGACACCGCCGGATCGTCCGGAACGGCGAAATGGTCTGAAGCCAAACCTGCCATGGCCGCGCCTCCCCCTGCGCGGCACGATACCGCCACCCGGCGTTTCGATCAATTTTTCCGGCGGCCCGGTCATTGGCCGGGGCGGCGCCTAGGCGGAAAATGGCGGCCTCCTTCGATCGGGCAAGGAAACAGGCATGTCACGCGCGGCAACTCTCGGATTCGCGGCCCTCGCCTATGCGATCTTCTTCGCCACCTTCCTCTATCTGATCGCCTTCGTCGGCAATCTGCCGTTCGTGCCGCTGACGGTCGATCGCGGACCCGAGGCGCCGCTCCTGGCCGCGCTCGCCATCGATGCCGCCCTCATCGCCGGTTTCGGCCTCCAGCACAGCGTCATGGCGCGCCAGGGCTTCAAAAGCTGGTGGACCCGCTTCGTGCCGCGCCAGGCCGAGCGCAGCGTCTACGTCCTCGCCGCAAGCCTGATGCTGATCCTGCTCTTCCTGTTCTGGCGCCCGATCGCCGGCACCGTCTGGCGGGTCGAGCAGCCCACGGCGGTGCTGGTCCTCCAGGGCATCTTCGCTGCCGGCTGGCTGCTGGTCCTGCTCAGCACCTTCCTGATCAACCATTTCGAGCTGTTCGGCCTCCAGCAGGCCTGGTTCCACGCCAGCGGCCGCCAGGCCGCCGCCCCGGTCTTCCGCCAGCCTTTCTTCTACCGGCTGGTCCGCCACCCGCTCTATCTCGGCTTCTTCATCGCCTTCTGGGCGACTCCGGTGATGAGCTACGGCCATCTCCTCCTCGCCGCCGGCCTCTCCGTCTACATGCTCGTCGCCATCCGCTACGAGGAGCGCGACCTCGTCGGCCTGTTCGGCCGCGACTATGAGGATTATCGCAGTCGGGTCGGCATGATCACGCCCCGGCTCAGGCGGCGCGCCGCGACACGCGGCTGAATTTCCGTCTTTTTTCCGCCGCGTCTGAACCGACTGGTGGCCGGGCGGTTGTCGCGCTGACCCTTTCAGGGGACCGGCGTGGCCATCGATCCAATTCGCGAGCCCTTGGAGGCCGACACCCAGGCCGAGGCTCCGCCGCCGCCTCCCGGAATAATGAAATTGGTCGGCGCCGGGGTGGTCACCGGCGCGGCGGACGACGATCCCTCCGCGATCGGCACCTATGCCAGCGCCGGCGCCCGGTTCGGCCTCGGCTTCCTGTGGATCGCGCCGGTCCTGCTGCCGATGATGTACGTCGTCGTCTATCTGTCGGCGAAGATCGGCCAGGTCTACGGCAAGGGCCTGTTCGCCTGCATCCGCGACCAGTTCCCGCGCTGGGTGCTTCTGCCGATGGTGGTGCTGGCCTTCACCGGCAACATCATCGAGGCCGCGGCCGACCTCGGCGGAATCGGCGCGGCCCTGAACCTGCTCCTGCCCGCCCCGATCCCCCTCCTCGTCGTCGGCACCGCGGCGATCATCTTCGCGATCCAATATTTCGGGTCCTACACGCTCATCCGCCAGATCTTCCGCTGGCTCGCCTTGATCCTCTTCGCCTATGTCGCCGCGGCGATCATGGCGCGGCCCGATCCGGTCGAGGTCCTCCGCGCCACCTTCCTCCCGCGGATCCGGTTCAGCGCCGAGTTCCTCAGCCTCGTCGTCGCCTGCATCGGCACCTCGCTCTCCGCCTACATCTACACCTGGCAGTCCAACCAGGAGGTCGAGGAGCAGATCGCGATCGGCCGCCGCCGGCTGTTTCAGCGTAAGGGCGCGAGCAAGAAGGAGATGAAGCGCACCAGCCGCGACGTGCTGACCGGCATGATCTTCTCCAACCTCATCCTCTATTTCATCATCCTCGCCACCGGCCTCACGCTCCACCCGGCCGGCCAGACCGAGATCGAGACCGCCGCGCAGGCGGCAGCAGCGCTCGAGCCCCTCGCGGGCCCAGCCGCCACCTACCTCTTCGCCGCCGGCGTGGTCGGGGTCGGCTTCCTCGCCGTCCCGGTCATGACCACCGGCGCCGCCTACGATGTCGTGCAGGGCCTCGGCCGCGAAGGCAGCCTCCACGACCAGCCGGGCGAGAACCGCCTCTTCTACGCGATCATCGCCGCCGTCACCGCGCTCGCCGTCGCGATGAACTTCCTCGGCTTCAACCCGATGAAGGCCCTGGTCTGGTCCGGAATCGTCCAGGGCTTCTCGGTCCCGCCCTTGCTCCTGCTGATGATGCTCCTCACCAACCGCCGCAAGGTCGTCGGCGCCCGAACCAACGGCCGCTGGACCAATTTTCTGGGTTGGACGACCACGGCCGTGACCTTCCTCTGCACGTTGGCGCTGGTCCTCACCTGGTTCTGGTGAGGTGGGAGGTACTCAACGATTTGGCGGTGCCGCGGCCTGCCCCGGGTTCAGCATCACCTCGTTCGCCCATTGCGACGGCGGCAACGGATCGATGATGACGAGCGCATAGTAGAAGAGAAGCCAGGCGAAGAGCGCGACATCCTGCCACCGTCGGCGGGTGAACAGCAACGCGATGAGCGGGACGAAATAGCCGCCCTGATAGAAATAGAACCAGAAGTCGGTCAGGGCCGGCAGGCTGCGGGCGAGCTGCCCCGCGAGAACGACAGTGTTGACCGCCAGCATCCCGCCGAGCACCAGCCGTTTCCGCGCCCAATAATGGTCATCATAGCTCGCCCAGCGGCTCGCCGACCGCGGGAAGACCAAGGCAGCCGCGAGATAATAAATGATCCCGAGCGCGGTCGAGACGAACACCGACGGCCAGCTGACGACGATCGCCTCGCGGGCCGACCAGATCCACAGCCAGAAGCCGGTGACGTCGCACAGGACGAAGGCGGCGAGGAGCGACGTCAGAAGGCCGATTGGCCGCTCCTGATGGTCGTCGATCGCCTCGGCGAGCTTGGTCGCGATCTGCGCGATCACCAGCCCGAGAAGAACGCCGAAGAAGCCGGCAAGGAACTCGAAATCGCTCACACACGCCCCCCACTATCGGCGCAGGCTAGCAGCCGGAGGGGCAATCGCAATGGCCGCCGCGGCCGACGCGCAGGCCTTCACTCCGCCTCGGCGACTCGCGCGATCCTCCCGGCCGGGGGCAGCCGCAGCATCCTGCGCGCAAGCGAAAGCAGCTCCTGCCGGGAATCGATCGCGCAATACCGCGTGCTCCAGATGTCGAGGCCCTCGACTTCCCGGATATTCCCGCGCGGACAACGCTGCTGGAGAACCCGGAACTCGACGATCAAGCCCCCTCTGTTCGCCTCCCGCGCGAGCAACGTGTAGTCGCTGCCGGGACGCATTCGGGTTTGAATCGCCCAGAGCTCCCATTCGGTCGACTCGTGCCGAGCCGTCCCCAGGCGGACGAAAAAACCACGCTCCCACCGGGCCGCTTCGAGCTCGTCTCGCTCCTCTGCGCTCTGTAGGTTCACGGCGCAATGGAAGACGCCGTAATTGCTGAATCGGTACCAGGCCCCTTGCTCGCCTCCTTCTTCGTCCGCCGGGGTAAAGCGCCAGTCGCCATAGCCGACCCTGGTCGAGCATCCGAAGCTCTCGCCGTCGCTGACGCTTCGCGGCCACAGATCCCGCCACTCGAACGTGTAGAGCGGGAGACTGGAATGGATTAGCTCGACGACGATTTCCCCATCGCCTCTGGCCTGCGCCGGAGCGGATGGAAGGGCCCACGCTCCGATCCCTGCCGCCAGACAAAGCCACCCGCGATGCCCTGCCCTCATTCCGCCCTCCCTTGACGGCCGTTCTAAAGGCGGCCGCACTGTCCGCAATGGCTGGATTGGGAACATCCCAGCGAGCAATATGATCGGGTGAGTCGACCGCTGTTCCTCGCCGCTCTTTTCTGGTTTGCGCCGTTCGGTGCTCAGAGCGCTCTGGCGCAGCCGCTCCGTGTCCTCAAGATGGTCGGCATGGACCCGATCCCTGCCTCGGCCACCAGTTTCGACTGCCGGCGCGCCGCAAATGCCGTCGAAAGACTGATCTGCGGCGATTCGATCCTTGCCACGATCGATGGCAGTCTCGGCGATACCTATTGGCGCTTGCAGCGCAGAATGAACTCGTCCGAACGTTCTCGGCTACGACAGCAGCAGCGCATGTGGCTGCGGCAACGTGATTCGTGCCGCGACAGGAGTTGCGTGGTCGCTGCCTACGAGGCGCGCGGGAGCGACTTGCGGCGAGACTTGAGCGCGCGTCAGCGGAGGCTGCGGGCCTCCGTCTCGCGCGTTGGCCAGTGTCAGGTGACGCGGATCGAGGAGATCGGGCCGCGGTTGCAGCGGGTTCAAGGCGAGAGGCCGGACGGCACGAGCATCGAGTTCGCAAATGGAGTGTGGCAGGTTTCCTATGATCCCGTGCCCGCCATCTGGATGTCCCGGGTGGGGGATCCGGCGCGCATCTGCCTCATCTCCATTCCCAGTGGTTGTCCGCCGGGTGACGAGCGCGGGCGGGTCTATCATGCGACGAACCTGCGAACCCGGACCAGCTGGCGGCTCCCGGACTCGTCCCATAGCTGCGGCGGGGCCTGAAGTTCCAGTCAAGGGCCGTTCCAAGGCCGGCGCAACATCCGCTCGGGGTGGAAACCAGACATGACCGCCTGCTAGCCTCCCCCGCGGAGGTAACGCATGGCTTCGATGAGGATTGAATATTCCAAGTTGCCGGGAACGGGCGCGTCGGTCGGCCGGGCCGGTACGCACACCCTTGTCGCCGACAGGCCCGAAGGCAAGGCGTCGGGGACGGGGCTGGGCTTTAACGGCGGGGAGCTGCTCGCTTTGTCGCTCGGCGGCTGCTTCTGCAACGACGTCCACTATGTCGCCGACGAGCTCGGCGCCGACATCTCACGCCTCCACGTGGCGGTCACAATCGACTTCGACGGCGATCCTCTCGTCGCGACGAACGCCCGTCTCGAGGTGGAGTGCGAGCTCGCAGACGGCGGAAGCACGGACGAGCTGCTGAGCCTCGCACGGCAGCGTTGCACGGTCGCCAACTCCCTTCGAAAAGGGGTCGACGTTCTTTTCCAGTGAGCTCTGCCGACGGTCGGGCGTCCGTCAGAAGATCGCCTTCAGCACGCCCGTGATGACCAGCAGGCCGATGATGAAGATGATGGCGACTCCCCATCCGACGATCTTGAGCAATGCATTTCTCCTTGGCCGTACGAACAGGGTGGGGACGGCCGGTAGCCAGCCCCCTCAGAAGCTTGAGGTCAGCTTTTGTCGCTGCCCGTCACCTCGCGCGCTTTGTCCTTGATGCCGCCCCAGGCGTTCTGGAGCTTGCCTTCGGTCTGATCGGCCTGGCCTTCACGCTTCATCTTCTCGTCGCCGAGGAGAGCGCCGGCCCCTTCCTTGAGATTCCCCCCCATCTTCTTCAGGCTACCCTCGGTGCGATCGGGGTCGACCGGCGTGCGCGCGCGATCATCGTTGTTCACAGCCTCTTTCCTTACTCCGGATTGCAGCTGACCAACGAATCGAGGCGCAAATGGTTCTGCTTTAATGTCTTAGCCTCCAGTTTGAAGGCCGATGAGGCGGCCGGCCGCCGCCATCGGACCGGTGTCAATCACATCGGTGAATCGGTTTGCTGATATTGTCTGGAACGGAACGGATCGGGAGGGCTTTCTCCTCGCGCGGGAGGCGATGGAGGATCATATGGCTGAGAGACTTGATGGTTGCCGCGTCGCGATCCTGGTTACGGACGGTTTCGAGGAGGTCGAGCTGACGAAGCCGCGCCGGGCACTCGACGATGCGGGCGCCGGGACGTCGATCGTATCGCCCAAGGACGGTACGGTTCGAAGCTGGCGGATGACGGATTGGGGCGAGGACTTTCCGGTAGACGTCCGCCTCGCCGATGCGCAGCCGGAGGATTTTGACGCGCTTCTGCTCCCCGGCGGCGTGATCAATCCGGACAAATTGCGAATGGACGAGGACGCCATGGCCTTCGCCGCCGCCTTCTTCGAAGACGACAAGCCGGTGGCGGCCATCTGCCATGGGCCATGGACGGTGATCGAAACCGGCTATGCCGATGGACGTCGAATCGCGTCCTGGCCGTCCCTCGAGACGGATGTGCTCAACGCCGGCGGCGAGTGGGTCGACGAACCCAGCGTCACCGACGGCAACCTCACCACGAGCCGCAACCCGGATGACATTCCCCAGTTCAACGAGGCGATGATCGGCCTGTTCGCGCGGCAAAAGACACGGGAGTCGGCGTGACCGAACCCGTGCGGGGACTCGCGGCTCGCGGCTCGCGCGACGAGGCGGACCTTAAGCTCTTGCGCCCACGGAAGGAGCCGAATGTCGCAAACTGAAGCCCCCCAAAGCGGGCAGGCTAGCCGTCTAGCCGGTTCCCATTGCGAAACGCCTGATCTGTAGTAGCTTCGGCGGGCATTTGGTGGGGGGCTGTCGATGTCGTTCGTCGGGGCGATTGCGCTTTTGGCCGTGCAGGCAAGCGTTCCTGACAGGCCGCCGCCGCCCATCATCGACATGCACATGCACGCCTGGTCCCTCCAGGAATTCGGTGGATCTATCCCCCCATTCTGTGTCGCGGCACGCGGCGCCGTGATGAACGCGCACGATCCCGCCCGGCCCCTGGACCCATCGACCCTGGCGACCTGTCCCGTGATGGCCCAGGCGTCGCCCACCGACGCCGCATTGCTGGCGAACACGCTCGCTGAAATGCGACGGCACAACATCGTGCTGGGCGTGCTGGCCGGCGACCGGCAGCTGCTCGCGACATGGCATCAAGCGGCACCCGATCGCTTCCTTCCAGCCGCCAATTTCTTCATCGGGGACGACCTTCCACCAGCCGCTCGTGCCGCCGAGCTGGAGGCGCTGGTCGCAGCCGGCGAAGCGCGTCTCTTCGCCGAGATCACCCCCCAATATCGAGGGCTTCCTCCCGACCATCCGGGGCTCGAGCCGTTTTATGCACTTGCCGAGAGGCTCGACGTCCCCGTCGGGATCCACATGGGCTATGGCGCTCCGGGCGGGCCTTACTGGCTCTATCCAAGATATCGTGCGGCGCTCGGAAACCCGCTTCTGCTCGAGGATCTGTTGGTGCGTCATCCCCGGATGCGCGTCTACGTCATGCATGCCGGGATGCCGTTCACGGACGAGATGATCGCCCTCATGTATTCGCACCCCCAGGTCTATGTCGACATCTCGGCCGACAATGTCGGCGTGCCGCGACCCGAGTTCCATCACCATCTGCGCCGGCTTGTCGAGGCGGGCTACGGCAAGCGCATCATGTTCGGAAGCGATCAGATGTTGTGGCCGGATACGATAAGCGTGGCGATCGAAGCGATCACGGAAGCGGACTACCTGACCGAGGAGCAGAAACGCGACATCCTCTACAACAACGCGGCGCGCTTCCTCCGTTTGAGCCAGGACCAGATAGACCGTCACCACGGCCGCTAGCGGCGCTCAGGCGAGCGTCGGCTAGGCGCCCGCCGGGGAATGGAAAGCAGCCATTCGTGGGCCGCATTGGGTTGCTGGAATCAAGCGAAGGAACCGAGGAATCGCCCGAGTGAATTCCGCGACAGCATGGCCTTTTTGCCCGCCGGAGTACGGCTCAGATAATTGAGCTGCCCCCACAAGGCGAAGTCGCAAAGAAAGGGTTGCCCGCCCATCAGATAGGGTCCCGGCGTCAGCAGCGTTTCGGCCGCGTCCAGGTTGCGCTCGAGATCGCGGGCAACCTGCTCGGGGCTCTTGCGCGTCATCCCCTGCCCGCGCAGCTGCCCCAGTATCCGGCGCAGGTAGAAACGATAAGCGAGGCGGCCCTTGATCGATCTGCCGAACGCCCCGGCGATCGGCTTGCGTCCCGCCTCGTCGTACCAGCGATAATAGAGGCCGATAAAATACAGGCTTTCGTCCGCCCAATCCTCGATTGCGTGGCACAGGGCGCGGTCGCGCTTGGAAGCGGGCAGCAGCGGCGGCTCCGGAAACCGCTCGTCGAGCGCATAAGCGATGTCTGTCGAGTCGGTCACGAAAGCGCCGTCGATCTCCACGGCCGGCACCTTGCCCGTGCCGAGCCGGTTGAGCCGGCCGCGCGCGCGAAGCGGCTCGACCCGATCATAATGCAGCCCTTTATAGTCGAGGATCGCGCGCACCTTCATGCAGAAGGGCGAATAGGGCCAATCGTAGAAGAGGATCCGGGGCTGAACCATCGCTCATCTCGCTCGAGCAATTGGCAACGGCGCGATCCTACCCGACGCCGCGATCTCCGCAATGGGTCGGAAGCGGACATTGCCGAAGGGCACTCGAACGGCCAAGACGTGGGGTATGACTGCGCCCTGCTGAGACCGGATGGCCGACGACCTCGGTCAGACCTGCGATCTTCACGCGGACCGCGCCGCATGCCCGGACGCCATCATCGCCCCGGTGAGAGCCGGCTTCGGCCTCTACGTCCGCGACCGCGAACACGGCTACGCCGGGAGCGTGATCGAAATCGCTTACTGCCCCTGGTGCGTCTCGAATCGGCTTAAGCCGGTCGGCATCGGCGCAAGTCTCAGGCCGTGGTGCAGCGCGTGTATGTGGGTATCCCGATTTCCCGGCCCGACTCCTCGCCTTCACTTCTGGCCCGCTCGCAGTTGGGGCCGATGGTTCCGCCGACGGACATGAACAGGACCGACGCGTCACGACGCACGCGCCTCCAGCCCCGCATCATCCGTCAACGGCGGGGCGACCGCAATAGGTGGAAAGCGGACGTCGAAGGTGCGACAATCGCACCATGAACGTCCGCCGTCTTGTGATGCTCGCAGCACTAACTCTGCCGGCCTGTCAGGCACGTCGCGGGAGCGGTCAGGACTTAGTGGCGGACGCTCACTTCCGGCGCTGGCTCGTGCCATATCTTCGGGCCGAGTATCGCGACCTACCGACATACGCCGACCGCACGCATATTAGATATGGCTACGCCTTGGTCGATCTGGACTCCGATGGGATCGACGAGGCGCTTGTCTACGTCACTGGAGGGATGTGCGGCACGGGCGGCTGCGGCGTAGAAGTGCTGGCGCGAGCCGGGTCAGGCTGGCGCAGAATAGCCTCGACAAGCATCGGCTACCCACCGATTCAGGTCCTTCCAGAGAGGACGCACGGCTGGCGCGACCTGGCCATTTACTCGAGGTTCGACGCGACGGAAGGGCATCAAGCCCGGTTGCGGTTCGACGGGAAGAGCTACCCGTTCAATCCGAGTGTTCCTCCCGCCGAGCCTGTCCGTGGCGCGCCGGGACAAACATTGATCGCCGATGCACGCATCCCGCTGTTCCGCTAGGGACGCAGCGATCGGGGGCATCGCTTCTCGCGCGTATCCACCGATTGTCCGCAATGGGTCGTAAGCGGACGTTGCCGCACACCTCTCCATCGCCCAAGAATGGCGCAATGACTGCACCCTGCTGCGAGCGGATGGCCGACGATCTCGGCCAGACCTGCAATCTTCATGCGGACCGCGCCGCCTGCCCGGAGGCGATGATTGCCCGGGTCCGAGGCGGCTTCGGCCTCTACGTCCGCGACGGCGAAGACGGCTATGCCGGCAGCGTGATCGAGATTGCTTACTGTCCCTGGTGCGGCACCAGACTTCCGCGATTGGCGACCTCGATCTAGGTTCCGTGCCGGAGCGAGATATTGGCTGAGGAGGGCGGGCTCAAGCTCACGCTGAGTGTCCGGTCGTTCGCGAAAACGGGCGTTAGCTATGGATTCCAGGTGTCCAAGAAAAAGGTTCGCGCGATCGGCAACGCGGCGTAACCCGGAGCGAGATAGCGCTTCGCTCAGATATGAAAGTATCCCCGCGCTTGGAGGCGAAGCGGCCGCTTACGACAGTAAGCGCGGCCAACATAAGCCTTTCCTACACCCGCATGTTTCACTTATGTTCTGACTCCTCGCTGAGTCGATGGCTTCGAAGCGGCTGAAGGAATGGGAACCCCCATGGCCACTGCGAACATTAGTGACCGTTCGCGCTGCGCACCTCCTCGCGGCTGGGCCCCACTCCCGCCGCGGCCCGTGCGTTCACCCTTGATTTCTCCCGCCTCTTCCGCCATGTGCGCCCGGTCCGGGGCGGAGGCTCGTGCCTTCTCGCCCCGGTTTGCTTTCACAAGCGAAGACGAGACGACAGCCGGAGGGGCGTCCGCATGGGGCGGCGTCAGCGATCGGCCAAAAGAAGGAATGCGCGAACATGCCGCTCTACGAGCATGTGTTTCTCGCGCGTCAGGACCTGGCCCAGGCCCAGGTCGACGCGCTTGCGGAAAACGCCACGAGGATCATCGAGGAAGGCGGCGGCAAGGTCGTCCGCACCGAGACCTGGGGCCTCCGCAACATCGCCTATCGGATCGCCAAGAACCGCAAGGCCCATTATGTCGCCCTCGATTTCGAAGCGCCGGCCCCGGTCGTCGCCGAATTGGAGCGCCAGACCCAGATCAACGAAGACGTCATCCGCTACATGACGATCCGCGTCGATGCCCACGAGCAGGGCCCGTCGGCGATGATGCGCCGCGGCGACCGCGATCGCGGCGAGCGCGGTGACCGTGGCGACCGCGGTGATCGCGGCCCCCGCCGCGACGGCGACGACCGTGCGCCGCGCCGCGCCCGCGAAGACGTCGAAGCCTAAGCGAGAGGGACCAGACACATGGCACGCCCGTTTTTCCGCCGCCGCAAGTCCTGCCCCTTCTCCGGCAAGGATGCGCCCCGTATCGATTACAAGGACGTCCGTCTGCTCCAGGGATTCGTCTCTGAGCGCGGCAAGATCGTCCCCAGCCGCATCACCGCGGTCTCGGCCAAGAAGCAGCGCGAGCTCGCCCAGGCGATCAAGCGCGCCCGCCATCTCGGCCTTCTCCCCTACGTCGTGAAGTAAGGAGCGCAGGGACATGGAAGTCATTCTGCTCGAGAGGATCGAGAAGCTCGGCGCCATCGGCGACGTCGTCAACGTGAAGCCGGGCTTCGCCCGCAACTTCCTGCTGCCGAACGGCAAGGCGCTCCGCGCCAATGACGCCAACCGCAAGGTGTTCGAGGCCAATCGCGAGAAGATCGAGGCCCAGAACGCCGAGCGCCGCAGCGCCGCCGAGAAGGACTCGAAGGGACTCGAAGGCGCCGAGGTCACCCTCATCCGCCAGGCGTCGAACGTCGGCCAGCTCTACGGCTCGGTCTCGGCGCGCGATCTCGCCGAAGCGCTCGAGGCGCAGGGCCACAAGGTCGCCAAGAACCAGATCGTCCTCGATCGCCCGATCAAGGCGATCGGCGTCCAGGAGATCCGCGTCGCCCTCCATCCGGAGGTCTCGGTCACCATCCGCGTCAACGTCGCCCGCTCGCCCGAAGAGGCCGAGCTCCAGGCGCAGGGCGTCGACGTGATGGCCCAGATGTTCGAGAAGGACGAGGCCGGCTTCACCGAGGATTACGATCCGAACGCCGAGCCGGGCGCCACCGCCGAAGCGGGCGCCGCGCCTGCCGAGGGCGAAGGCGAGGCCGAGGCTCCGGCCGAAGCCGCAGGCGACGACACCGCCGAGGGCTGAGCCCAGCCTTCTTGAGGCCTACGGAAAGGCCGCCGCGCTCCTCAGGAGCCGGCGGCCTTTTCTTTGCCCGATCCCATTTATCTGACAGTTGACCGCGATTGGCGGCCGCACCATCATGGCCGCTCAGCCCGGTGCCGAAGGAGCGGTTTTGGCCAGCCTCGAACTGATCGACATCACCAAATCCTATGGCTCCGTCGAGGTTCTCGATCACGTCTCGCTAACGATGGAGAAGCGCGAGTTCGTCGCCTTCCTCGGCCCGTCCGGCAGCGGCAAGTCGACCCTCCTCCGGATCATCGCCGGCCTGGAGACGCTCGACAGCGGCGAGGTGCGGCTCGAGGGCGAACGGATCGACCAGCTCCCCCCCGGCCGGCGCGGAGTGGCCATGGTGTTCCAGCACTACGCGCTCTACCCGCACATGACGGTTCGCGAGAACATGGCGTTCGGCCTCCGCAATGCGCGTGTCCCGAAGGCGGAGATCGACGAGCGCATCGCCCAGGCCGCGCGCGTGCTCGAGATCGAGAGCCAGCTCGACAAGAAGCCGGCGCAGATGTCCGGCGGCCAGCGCCAGCGCGTCGCCATTGGCCGCGCCATCGTCAAGCAGCCCAAGCTGTTCCTGCTCGACGAGCCTTTGTCCAATCTCGACGCGGCGCTTCGCAACCGAACCCGCGTCGAGCTCGCCCAGCTCCGCCAGCGGGTCGATGCGGGCCTGATCATGGTGACCCACGACCAAGCCGAGGCGATGACCCTCGCCGACCGCATCGTCGTCATCAACGACAAGAGGATCCAGCAGGTCGGCGCGCCGATGGAGATCTATACGCGGCCGGCCAACGCCTTCGTCGCGCGCTTCGTAGGGTCGCCGGCCATGACCCTGGCGCCCGGCACGATCGTTCCCGGCGCGGGTCCCCATGCCCGGGTTCGCCTCGGCAGCGGCGCGGAGGTGGAGACCCGCGTGTCCCGCAACGGCCTTGCCGACAATGCGCCGGTCCAAGTCGGGCTTCGCTCCGAATATGTCACCGTCACGGCGCCTGGCGCCGGGACCGTTGATGCCGAGACCGTGCTGGTCGAGCGGCTCGGCGACCGGACTTTGGTCTATGCGCGCCTCTCGGACGGTCTCGAAGTGACCGCCCAGGACGAGGGCGGCAGCCCGATCAAGATGGGAGACCGCATCGGCCTCAGGATCAACGGCGCCGCGACCCACCTGTTCGACTCCGAGGGCGCCGGTCACCATGCCGAGGTCGCGTCAGCGTGAGCGCTGGCGCTGAGCGAAAGGACTGGCGCGGGCTTCTGTTCGTCCTGCCCTTCCTCCTCGCCTACGTCGTCATCCTCATCTATCCGCTGCTGAGGGGCATCGCGCTCAGCTTCCAGCACGCCACCCTGTTCGGCGGCGGGCGCTTCGTCGGCTTCGACAATTACACTCGCCTGTTCGCCGACGACACCTTCCTCCGCTCCATCGTCAACACCTTCGCGCTTGCGCTGATGATCGTTCCACTGCTGACCGCGATCGCGCTCGCCTTGGCGCTGGCGCTCAACCGCGCGACACGCGGCGCCGCCATTTTCCGCGGCATCTTCTTCTCCTCCTCGGTCCTGTCGGTCACCATCGTGACCCTGATCTGGCGCTTCGTTCTGGCGCCGGACGCCGGGCTGCTGGGCGAGATGGCGACAGCGCTGGGCGCGGAGCCGATCCCGTTCCTTAGCCACCCGACCTGGTCGCTATGGGCGCTGGCCATCACCACCATCTGGTGGTCGATCGGCCTGCCGATGATGCTGTTCCTTGCGGGCCTCCAGCAGATACCCGGCGACATCTACGAAGCCGCGGCGCTCGACCGTGCAAGCCGCTGGACGACCTTGTGGCGGGTCACCCTGCCGTCGCTGAAGCGCACACTGGTGCTCGTCATCATGCTCCAGACCGCAGCCCAGCTGCAGCTGTTCGGCCAGGCCCAATTGCTTACCGGCGGCGGTCCGGGCGGCGCGACCCGAACGATGGTCCTGTTCATCTTCGAATCCGCCTTCGCGCGCTGGGAGCTCGGCTATGCGGCCGCGGCCGCCGAAATCCTGTTCCTGCTGATCGTTCTGCTCACGCTCACCCAATATGTGACGACGATGCGCGGATCGGATGGCGAACGTGGCCGCTGAGGTGAGCCGAAACCGCTGGTCGCCGCTGACCCTGCTTGCGATCCTCCTCGCGGCGGCGATCATGCTTGCGCCTTTGATCTGGACCCTTTTGCTGTCGCTCAAGCAGAACAGCACTTTGGTCGGCAACAGCGCCGCCGCGTTGTCGCCGCCCTACACGCTCGAAAATTACGCTGCGATCCTTCAGGGCAACCAGGTCTTCCGCTGGCTGATCAACAGCTTCGTCGTCTCGATCGGAACGACGATCGGGGTGCTCGCTCTGTGCAGCCTCGCCGGCTACGGCTTCGCCCGGCTGGACTTCCCGTTCCGGCGGACCCTGTTCATCTTCGTGCTCCTCGGGCTTGCAATCCCCGAGCAGGCGGTGATCCTTCCGCAGCACCAGCTGTTCGCCGAGCTGCGCCTGCACAATTCCTATCCCGGGCTGATCCTGCCGGGGCTTGCCGGGCCCTTCGGCGTCTTCTTCATGACCCAATATTTCCGCGCCATCCCGCGCGATCTCGACGAGGCGGCGATGCTCGACGGCGCCTCGCGCTTCACCACCTTCTGGAAGGTCCTCCTGCCGCTCACGCTGCCGGCCCAGGCGACGCTCGGCGTGTTCACCTTCCTCGCCTCGTGGAACAGCTATTGGTGGCCGCTCATCTCGGCGACCCGGAGCGACATGTACACGCTCACCGTCGGCCTCGCCGCGGCGCAGATGAATTATGCGCAGACCAGCGGCCTCGGCTTCCTGATGGCGCAGGCGGTGTTCGCGTCGATCCCGATCTTCATCGTCTACATCCTGTTCCAGAAGCAGATCGTCCGGGCGATGGCGGGGACGGCTGCCCGGTGAAGCGCCTCTTCCTCCTTCTGGCGATCCTCATGGCCGGCAGCTGCAGCGACGCCGGCGGGGACGACCGCACCCAGATCTACCTGCAGCGCTTCTTCGGCGAGTGCAGCGCCGAGTTCGGCGGCAGGACGGACCTGTCGGCGGTCGAGGGCGAGTGCGGGATCATCACGACGATGATCAACAAGTTCAACGCGGACAATCCCGATGTCCACGTCAGCAGCAACGTCGTCGCCTGGCCCGGCTATCCGCAGCTCAACGCCCAGCTCGCGGCGCGCGACCCGCCCGATCTGGTGACGATGCACACCGGGATGATCCCCGATTATGCGGCGGAGGATCTGCTCGAGCCGATCGAGCCCTATCTCGCCGAGGCCGGGCTGACTCCAGCGGCGCTCACCGAGGCGAGCCGAAGCGCGGTGAGCATCGGCGGCCATCTCTATGGGCTTCCGTTCGACACCCATGGCGGCCTCTTCCACATCAACACAAGGCTGTTCGAGCAAGCCGGCCTGATGCGGGGCGGCGAGCCCGTCCTGCCGACCTCCCCCGAGGAGATGATGGCCCAGGCGCGCCAGTTCACCGAGCGCACCGGCAAGCCCTACCTGATCCAGAGCCTGGTCGGCGACAACGCCTATGCCGCCCGCAACCTCTACACCTACCTGCTCGCGCAGAATGCGGTCTTCTTCCCGAACCCGCGGCAGATCCGGCTGCAGACGCCCGAGGCCGCGCGGATCGTCGATTTCTTCCGCGCGATCACGGCGTCGGGGACGAGCACGCGCAACCAGGACACGCCGGCGGCGATCGCCAGCTTCGTCTCGGGGGAAGGCGGCATCTATCCCACCGGGACCTGGATGATCGGCCAGTTCGAGGCCGAGGCCAACACGCCGGGGCGCCCGCTCTACCGCTCCTACACGGTCTATCCCTATCCGAGGCTGTGGGGGCAGCAGGTCGCCTATGTCAGCGGCCATGCCTGGGTCGTTCCGAAGCGCGAGCGCACGCCCGAGCAGCGCCGCGCCATCGCCCGCTTCTTCCGCTTCGTCGCCGATCACAATTTCGACTGGACCCGGACCGGCCACCTCCCGGCATTCCAGTCGGTGGTCGAAAGCCCCGCCTTCCGGGCCCTGCCCCATCGCGCCAACATCGCCCAGGTGGCCGACACCGGGCGGCCGCTGCCGAGCGGAGTCCTCCGGCAGAATGCGATCGAGGGCCTCGTCGGCGAGGAGGTCGCCGCGGCGTTCAACGGCCAGAAGACGACTCGGCAGGCGCTCGCCGACGCCGAGCGACGGGTCAACGAACTGCTCCGGCTGACGGAATGAGCGCGTAATTCGATTTTCATCGAATTGAGGATTGACTCGGGCGCTGCCATCGGTCATTTCGTATTTTATGGAAATGACGTCCGACACCGCCGTCTCGGCCCTGGCAGCCCTGGCGCAACCGCATCGGCTGGCGTTGTTCCGCCTCCTCGTCCAGGCAGGCGAGGACGGCCTCGCCGCCGGCGCGATCGCGCAGGCGCTTGGGGTGCCGAACTCCTCCTTGTCCTTCCACCTCGCCCAGCTCGGGAAGGCCGGGCTGGTCCGCCAGGAGCGGCGCCACCGCTCGATCATCTACCGCGCCGACTATGCGGCGATGGACGCCCTCGTCGGCTATCTCATGGAAAATTGCTGCGCCGGCGCCGGCTGCGCCGCCGCGGCCGAAGATGAAAGGATTTCGGCATGAAGCGCCTTCACATCCATGTCGGGGTCAGGGATCTCGACCGCTCCGTCGCTTTCTATTCCACCTTGTTCGCGGCCGAGCCGACCGTGGTGAAGGCCGATTATGCCAAGTGGATGCTGGACGATCCGCGCGTGAACTTCGCTATCTCGAGCGGCCAGCACGCCGCGAAGGGCATCGAGCATCTCGGCATCCAGGCCGAGGACGGCGCCGAGCTCGCCGAAGTCTATGCGCGTCTCCAGGCCGCCGATCGCCCGGTGCTGGACGAAGGCGCCACTACCTGCTGCTACGCCAAGTCCCGCAAGAACTGGATCGCCGATCCCGACGGCGTGATCTGGGAGGCCTTCCACACCGATGGCGAAGCGACCGTCTACGGCGACAGCCCGGACATTGCCCGGCTCGCGGCCGCGGCGACTGCCGCGCCGTCCAAATGCTGCGCGCCCGCCTGACGCAGGGATGAAGGCACCCCTTCCCCGCCGGCTCGCCGCGGAAGGCGTCGGCGCCTTCTTCCTGTTCGCGACGGTGATCGGCTCGGGCATCATGGCCGAGACGCTGTCGGCGGGGAACGAGGGGGTCGCGCTGCTCGCCAACACGATCGCCACGGGCGCGATCCTGTTCGTGCTGATCACCATGCTCGGGCCGGTCTCCGGCGCGCACATGAATCCGGCGGTGAGCATGGTTGCGGCGCTTCGCCGGGAGATGAGCTGGGGGGATGCGGGCGCCTACACGATCGCCCAGCTCTCCTTCGGCATATCCGGGGCCTGGGCGGCCCACCTGATGTTCGAGCGGCCGGTGCTTCAGCTTTCGCTCAAGGCGCGCACCGGCATGGGGCTCCTGGCCGGCGAGGCGATCGCGACGTTCGGCCTGATCCTCGTCATCCTGAGCACCGTTCGGCACCGGCCGCAGGCGGTTCCCGCCAGCGTCGCGCTCTACATCGTGGCTGCTTATTGGTTCACCTCGTCGACGAGCTTCGCCAACCCCGCCATCACCGTGGCGCGCAGCCTCTCGGACAGTTTTGCCGGGATCGCGCCCGCCGGAGTCCCCGCCTTCGTCGCGGCGCAGCTGCTGGGCGCGTTCCTCGCCGCCGGGGCAGCGCTCGTCCTGTTCCCGAACGAGAGAGCGCGCTCCTAGTCAGTACCCGTCGGGCAGCGCCAGACGCCTTCGAGGCGCTGCTCAGCATGATCACCCTGGCGCTCGGTAAGGACGAGCTTGGCCGGCCAGCTCGTCGAGGTCTCGGCGCGCTCCATGTCGTCGGCGAGCCGGCCGATGCTGATCGCAAACCGCTCGCCCTCGAAGAAGCCGCCCGTCGCCCCGCTCGGCAGCGCCGCCCCCATCCGCACCGCAAGGCCGTTGATCCGCGCCACGCCGGTGCGTCCGGCCGCCGCAAACAGGATCCGGTTCCCAGCGGCGAATTCACAGGGGGCGGCGCCGCCCAGCCCCGCCTCGACGTCCCCGGGCTGGAGCGGCAACAGGTTCAGCACCGGCTCGGGCGCGGCCGGCTCCTCTTTCTGCGGCGTGGCAAGATTGCGCAGGTTGCGGTCGAACGCGGCATTCTCGTCGGCGCTTGGAACGCCGTCGCCGCAGCTGGCGAGCAAGGCGATCAGGAGCAGCCCGGCGCCGCGCATCAATAGCCCATCAACGCGAGCACCTCGCGGCGGCTGCGCTCGTCGCTCCGAAACGTCCCCATCATCCGGCTGGTCGTCATCATCACGCCCGGCGTCCCGACGCCGCGCGCGGTCATGCAGGCATGGCTCGCCTCGATGACAACGGCGACGCCCTGCGGCTTCAGATGCTCCCAGATCGCGTCGGCGACTTGCGCCGTCAGCCGTTCCTGCACCTGGAGACGCCGCGCGAAGCCGTGGAGAACACGCGCCAACTTGGAGATTCCGACGACGCGCTCGCCCGGCAGATAGGCGATCGCCGCCTTGCCGATGATCGGCGCGAGATGATGCTCGCAATGCGACTGGAACGGAATGTCCTTGAGCAGAACGATCTCGTCATAGCCGCCGACCTCCTCGAAGGTGCGGCTGAGGTGCAGGGCCGGATCCGAGCCGTAGCCCGCCGCATATTCCTTCCAGGCGCGCGCGACCCGCTTGGGCGTGTCGAGCAGGCCCTCGCGGTCGGGATCGTCGCCGGCCCAGCGGATCAGGGTCCGCACCGCCTCGGCGACATCCTGCGGGACCTCGACCTTCCCGGGCTCGCTCACCAGGTCGCCATCTTCGGGATCGGGCACGGCCATCGTCGCTCCTAGTGAGAAATGGTGACCCCGACAGGATTCGAACCTGTGGCCTACTGATTAGGAATCAGTTGCTCTATCCTGCTGAGCTACGGGGCCGAGCCTTGGCCGATGTGGCCGAGGCTGAGGGCAAAATCAATTCTCCTCGCCGGGCGCGACCACCGGAAAGGGCAAGGGCGCGACCGGAATGCCGTCCTCGATCAGGCTTTCCGCCTGCGCGCGGGTGGCGCGGCCGTGGATCGCGCGCGCCTCCGACTCGCCGAGATGGATGGCGCGGGCCTCGTCGGCGAAGCGGTCGCCGACCGCTTCCGAGTGGGCGAGGATGCGCTTCTGCTCCGCCGCGAGCGCGGCCAGCGCGGTCTTCACCGCCTCGGAATCGCCGCCGAGAAGCTCCGGCCCGGCCCGCACCGAGCGGTTGCCCTTGGCGCCGACCGCGGGCGCCATCACCGCCTTGGAAACCTCCGCCGAGCCGCAGATCGGGCAGGAGACAAGGCCCTTTTCTTGCTGCGCCTCATAGTCGCCCGACGAGCCGAACCAGCCTTCGAAAACATGGCCTTGCGGACTACACTTGAGATCGAAGATGATCATTGCGGCAGCACGAACGGGCGGCGATGCTTCAGCACCGGAAGGCGCTTGCGCACCTCCTCGAGCTGGCCCAGGTCGAGCTCGGCGAAGCCGACTTCCTTTTCGGCCGTTCCCATGTCGAGCAGCACCCGGCCCCAGGGATCGACGACCAGCGAATGGCCGTAGGTGCGGCGTCCGTCCTCATGGGTCCCGCACTGGGCGGCGGCGATCGCGAAGCAGGCGGATTCGATCGCCCGGGCGCGGATCAGCACATGCCAATGCGCCTCGCCGGTCGGCACAGTGAAGGCGGCGGGAATGGCGATGGCGTCGACCCCGGACGCGCTCAGCGCCGCGTAGAGGCCGGAGAAGCGCAGATCGTAGCAGATCGAGAGGCCGAGCCGGCCGATCGGGGTCTCGGCGGCGACGGCCGCGCCGCCCGGCGCATAAGCCGCCGATTCCCGCCAGCTCTCGCCGGTATCGAGATCGACGTCGAACAGGTGGATCTTGTCGTAGCGGGCGCGGATCTCGCCTTTATCGTCGATCAGGAAGCCGCGATTGGCGAGGCGGCCGCCCTCCCCGCCCTTCAGCGCAAGCGAGCCGAGATGGACCCAGATCCCGGCCTCCCGCGCCGCATCGCGGACCGCGGCGAGCACCTCGTCCTCATCCTCGCTGCGGAGATGGGCCTCGGCGCGGGCGCGATCCTGGTCGAGCAGGCCGCTCATCTCGGGCGTGAACAGCATCGAGGCGCCACCGGCCGCTGCCTCGCGCACAGCGCTTGTCAAGTCCGCGGCATTGGCGGCCGGCTCGGTGCCGGCGCGCGCCTGGTAGAGGGCGATCCTCATTCCGCCGCCTGCTCCAGCAGCGCATCGAGGCGGCCATCGCGCTCCAGATCGTAAAGGTCGTCCGATCCGCCGACATGACGGCCGTCGATGAAGATCTGCGGGACTGTGGTTCGGCCGTTCGCCCGTTGGATCATCTCGGTGCGCTTCTCGGCCTGACCGCTGATCTCATATTCCTCATAATCCACGCCTTTCCCGTCGAGCAGCATCTTCGCGCGCATGCAGTAAGGGCAGGTGAACTTGCTGTAGATCTCGACGCGGGCCATCTCTCACTCCTGGCGGGGCTCGGCCCTGAGGTGCGGACCGGCCAGTTTCTTGTCAACGGTGGAGAACGCCCGCTTCCGCGCAACGTGCCGCCCCAGAAGAGGCTGGCGATTTAGATCCGGACGCGCGACACTGCTTCCCGGGGAGGGAAATGCGATGGGGGGAATCGTACGCGCGGCCTTGCTCACGGCGCTTCTCGTCCAGTTGCCGATCGACGCGAAAGCAAGCGCCCCCTGCCCCGCCGCCGTCGCCGCGCGCACACCCGCCCAGGTCGCGGAACGGATCGACCGCTATTTCCGCGATCCGCGCGGCGCGCCCACCTACCGCGCCCTCGCCGGGCTCGACGATCCGGACGTCCAGCCCGCCGAAGAGACCCTCCGCTATTGGCAGGTGACTCCCCAGCAGCGCGCATTGCTCACGGAGATGTTGCCCCACCGACCAGGCCCTGACGGAGCGCGCGCCGCGTTCGCGGAGTTGTTTCCGGACCAACCGCCCGCGGAAAACGACTATTGGTTTCCGGACTTCGGCGCTTGCCGCGTCGACCATGCGCTTCGAACCGCCGAGCAGCGCGTCGCCAGGCTGGGCCGCGACCATCCTTATGTCGGGCAGTGGCTTCGCGCCCAGCGCGCCGTGTTCGGCCTGTGCGCTCGCCAGAATAGCTGGGCGAGCCCGCGGCGGCTGCCTGCCGTCGCTCTTCCGCCGGCGCTGGAGACCGGCGACGCGGCAGTCGCGGCGCTGCAGCGCGACGACCGCGCCTATCAGGCGGCCTCGATCCTCTTCTACCGAGGCGACCCCGCCGCGGGGCGCGCTTTCGCACGAATCGCGGCCTCCTCCTCTCCCCATGCGCCGACCGCCCGCTACATGGTCGCAGCGATTGCGGCGCGCGACATGCACGACGGCTTCTATAGCGAAGAGCCCGCGGAGCGCGCGGCCCGCCTCCTGCGCGCGCAGGCGGCACTGGCCGATGCGCGCGCGATCCTCGCCGATCCCCGCCTCGCCGAGATCCACCCGCTCGCCCAGGGGCTGATCGGCTATCTCGGCTATTGGACTGGGGACGAGCGGGTCCGCGAGGCGCAGATCGCCGCCACCATGGAAGCGCTCGCGGCGCCCGAGGCCGTGATTGCCCGCAATCCCGTAGCCGCGGACCGTTACGCGCGGGCGCTCGCCGATATCGTCTGGCTTCGCCGCGACCTTCCCGAAGACCGCGCGCCGCAGGAGAATGACGCGTCGAGCGCGGTCCGCGCGCTCGTGGCACGCGCCAGCAACGGCGACGATTTCGCCGCCTGGCTGATCGAGCCGGTTTCGAATTTCGACACCGAATCCTGGCTCAGTCGGGAAAGACGCTATCCGGGAGGTATTCGGCCGAGCGACGGACCGGACGGGCGCGCCTGGTCGGCGATCGCCATCTCCTTCTCCCAAAGCTACGACCCGCAAGGCTGGGCGGCGCTGGATTCGCTCACCCGGGAGGCGCAGGCCTGCCCGAGCGACGACCGGCTTGCAGCCCTGGCCAGCCTCTTTCACCACCAGGTTCGCACCGCCCTCATGTTCCAGGCGAGGGACGAGGACTATCGCCCGCTCCCCGACCAGCACGGCTTCCGCGAAGCGCTTGCCCGGGTCGAAGCCTGGCCTTGGCGAACGAACGAGCATCATCGCGAGCTCGTCTCCGACATGCTCCATTATCTCGCCGGCAGCGGGCGCCTCGCCGAGGCGCGGCAGGTCCGCGACCGTGCCCTGACCCGTGCCCAGGAGAATGACTATCGCGACTCCCTCGCCCTGGCTCTCCTCGCCGAGAACGAAGCGCAGCTGAAGCGCGAGATCATATCCAGACCCGACCGCGTGCCTGAGCTCCTCAACCTGCTGCCGATCGACACCCTCGCGCGGCTGGCCGGCGACGAAACCCTCCCCGCGCCGCTCCGCGCCCGCTTTGCCCGAGTCGCCTGGGCACGGACCTACGCGCTCCAGCGCCGCGTGCCGAAGGCGCTCGACCAGCTCATGCGCCGTCTCAACCCGGAGATCACCGCCAACTGGTCCTCGCGGCCCGGCGCCCGCCCGACCGACCGCGCCCTGCTGCTCGACGTTCTGCGCTCGCCGGCGCTCAACATCCTGATGAACGGGCACCAGCGCGGCGGCGAGAGCATGGGCTATGCCGACGAGCCCGGCCTCACGGCCATCGACACGTTCGAGCATAGCGACAACAATTGGTGGTGCGCCTGGCAGCCGGACCGGCACCGGCTGACCGTCAGCGCGATGATGTACGGCGCCTTCTTCCAGCCCGGCGAAGACTGGGACCCGCTCGCGGCCGCGGGCATGCCCGTCGCGCTCGGCCCGCTGCTTCGCGAAAGCTGGCTGTGGCAGGCGCAGGATGAGGCCGAGCAGGCGGCACTGGCGGGAATCGTCAGCGCTCCTCAGCTCCTCGCCGAGCGCGCGATCGCCTGGCGCGACCATGGGCCAGGCCAGGACGAGGCGCTCGCCCTCGCCGTCCGCGCCACCCGCTACGGGTGCCAGCGCCAGGGTGGCCACGGCCGCTGGTCGCGCGCCGCTCATGCCCTGCTCCACGCGCGCTTTCCTGAGAGCGAGGCGGCACGGCGCACGCGCTGGTGGTTCGATTGCGCCCATTTCAGCGGCGGTTGCGCCGGCCGCGAAGAGGACACGGTGCCGCCCTACGAGCGCTGGGCGGGCTGGCGCTGGCGCTACTAGACGTCGGCGCCGCGCACCACCCGCGCCCAGCAGACCAGCGCCACCTGCTTCGCCCCTGCCGTCTTCAGCGCGCGGGCGCAGGCATCGGCGGTCGCACCGGTGGTGAGGACGTCGTCGACCAGGATGACGTTGCGTCCCTCCAGCGCGGGCCTGTGCCGCTCGGCCACCCGGAAGGCGCCGCGCACCGTCCGGCGCCGCTCGCGCGGCCCCATGCCGCGCAGATAGGGCGTCCGCCTGGCCCGCTCGATCAGGTCCAGGATCACCTGCAGCCCGCGCCGCCGCGCCAGCACCGTGGCGATCAGCGCCGATTGGTTGTAGCCCCGTGTCCAGATCCGCCAGCGATGGAGCGGAACCGGCGCGAGCAGCGCATGGCCGGCCGCTTCGAGGTGGCGCTCCATCAGCCGCGCCATCGTCTCGGCGACTCCCGGCCGCCCGCCATATTTGAGCTTGAGCGCGACCTTGCGCGGCACCTCGCCATAGGCGACCGCCGCCCGCGCGCGGTCGAAGCGCGGCGGATCGGCGAGGCAGGCGCCGCACTCTGCCGGCCCGCCGCCGTCATGCTCGAAAGGCAGGCCGCAGCGCATGCAGCAGGGCTCGCCGAGGAAATGCAGCCCGGACCAGCAATCGAGGCAGAAGCTGTGCGCGTCCGCGACGATCGCCCCGCAACCCGGGCAGCGCGGCGGAAGCGCGTAGTCGACCGCAAGGCGTGTCGCGGCGCGTGCGAGAGCGGAGACCTCCATCGTACCACTGTCGCCTGCCCCCGCGCGCGCCGCAACCACTGCACCGATCCGGACCGAACCCCTACCCAAAGCCGGGCTTTGCCCCTATGTGCGACGCCTTCCCGCTTCGTCGATCCAAGGACTCGGCCTCGCCGCCGCGACAGCTTATGAACGCCACTGCCCTCGCCCGCGAAGATGCCGTGACCACGGCGGAGCGCCGCACCTTCGCGATCATCTCGCACCCCGACGCGGGCAAGACCACGCTCACCGAGAAACTCCTCTATTCCGCAGGCGCGATCCATGAAGCGGGCGAGGTCCGCGCACGCGGCGACCGTCGGCGCGCGCGCTCTGACTGGATGGCGATCGAGCAGCAGCGCGGGATCTCGGTCACCTCGTCGGTGATGACCTTCGAGAAGGACAATGTCCTTTTCAACCTGCTCGACACGCCGGGCCACCAGGACTTTTCGGAAGATACCTACCGCACCCTCACCGCGGTCGACAGCGCGGTCATGGTGATCGACGCCGCGAAGGGCATCGAGGCCCAGACCCGCAAATTGTTCGAGGTCTGCCGGCTTCGCAACATCCCGATCGTCACCTTCATCAACAAGGTCGACCGCGAAGGGCAGAGCCCCTTCACCCTCCTCGACGAGATTGCCGAGACCCTCCAGCTCGACACGGCGCCGATGAACTGGCCGGTCGGCATGGGCGGGCTCTTCCACGGACTCTACGACTTGGAGCGCGAGCGTCTGCTCCTCGCCGACCGGAGCGGGGGCGCTGCGCCGGGGCGGGTGATCCCCGTCTCCGGCCTCGACGATTCGGGGCTCGACGAGGCGCTGCCCGCCGATGCGGTCGCGCATCTTCGCGAGGAAGGCGGCCTCGCCCGCGAAGCCTATCCGGCCTTCGATCTCGACGCTTTTCGCGCCGGCGACCTCACGCCGGTCTTCTTTGGCTCCGCACTTCGCGAGTTCGGGGTCGATCTCTTGCTCGCCGGACTCGGCAGCTTCGCGCCGGCACCCGGCCCGCAGCCGGCGCGAGGCGGCGAGGTGCTGCCGGACGAGCCGCGAGTCTCCGGTTTCATCTTCAAGGTCCAGGCGAACATGGACCCCAACCACCGCGACCGGATCGCCTTCATGCGGGTCTGCTCGGGCGCCCTTAAGCGGGGCATGAAGCTCACCAACCCGCGAGTCGGCAAGGCGATCGCGATCCACAACCCGATCACCTTCTTTGCCCGCGACCGCGAGCTCGCCGAGTTCGCGCGCCCCGGCGACATCGTCGGAATCCCGAACCACGGCACGCTCCGGGTCGGCGACACCCTTTCCGAGAAAGGCGACATCGCCTTCACCGGGCTGCCCGATTTCGCGCCGGAGATCCTGCGCCGGATCCGCCTCGACGACCCGATGAAGTCCAAGCAGCTCCGCAAGGGCCTCGAGGATCTCGCCGAGGAAGGCGTGATCCGGATCTTCAAACCGGCCATCGGCTCGAACTGGATCGTCGGCGTGGTCGGGGCGCTTCAGCTCGACGTCCTCGCCACCCGGATGGAGGCAGAGTACAGCCTCAAGGTCGGCTTCGAACCCTCCCCTTACGAGGTCGCGCGCTGGGTCGCCGCCGACGATCCCGCCGAGCTGAAGCGCCTCGCCGAGGCCAATCGCTCGATCATGGCAGAGGACGGCGACGGCGATCCGGTGCTGATGATGCGGAATGCCTGGGAACTCGGCCGCTTCCAGCAGGACTGGCCGAAGATCCGCTTCACCAGCGTCAAGGAACGCCACTGACGCCGCTTGCGGCGCAGCCGGCGGCCGGGCATCCCCTGGCGATGCGCAATCTCCTCCGCCTCGCCCTGCTCGCTCTTTCGCTGCTCGCCGCTCCCCACGCGGCTTCGGCCCAGACGCCCGACGTCGCGCCCGAGCGCTTCGTCCTCGCGCATGTCGACGTCGAGACCACCGGGCTCGACCCCGCCTTTCACGAGATCATCTCGATCGGGATGATCTATACCGATCTGGAGGGGGCTGAGATCGGCCGGCTGGACCTGAGGATCATGCCGCCGCATCCCGAGCGGATCGATCCGGGCGCGGCCGCCGTCAACGGCTTCGATCCCGCCCTGTGGCGCAGGCTTGGCGCGATCTCCGAAGCCGAGGCCGTCCGACGCCTGCGCACCTTTCACGACGAGATGCGCGGCGGACGCACCGCTTTGTTCACCGCCTACAATGTCTGGTTCGACCAGGCCTTCGTGACCGCGCTGCTGCGCCGCAACGGCGCGGAATGGCGCGACATGTATTTCTATCAGGTTCTGGACATTCCCTCGATGGCCTGGGCCGAGGGCCATCGCCAGCTTCGCGGCACCGAACTCGCGGCCGCGCTCGGCATCGCGGACGAGACCCGCGTGCCGACCGAGCATACCGGGATCACCGGCGCGGCGTTCAACGTCTCCATCTACCGCGCGCTCCGCGCGCAGCGGCCGGCGCGCTAGCGCGCCAGGTCCAGCCGGTGGCCGGTTTCGAAGCCTGAGCGGATCAGCTCGAGCACGGCGTCTGCGACCGCGCTCGGCGGCTTGAGCGTCGCCGCATCCTCGCCCGGATAGGCGCGGGCGCGCATGGCGGTCGCGGTGGCGCCGGGATTGACGATGGCCGCCCGGATCGCGGTCGTGTTCCTGACCTCGTCCGCATAAGCGAGGACCAGGGTCTCGAGCGCGGCCTTGGACGCGCCATAGGCGCCCCAGAAGGCCCGCGGGCTCTGCGCGACGCTGGACGTCATCGCGATCACGCGGGCGTCAGCGCTCCGCCGGAGCATCGGATCGAAGGCGGCGATCAAAGCCTGCTGGGCAGTGACGTTGAGAGTCAGCAGCTTGGCGAATTCCTTGGCGTCGATCGACGGCACCGGAGTCAGCGTGCCGAGCGTCGCCGCGTTCAGCACCAGCACGTCCAGCGCCTGCCAGCGGCCGCCGATCGCGGCGGCGAGCTTGGAGATGCTCTCGCCCTGGGTGAGATCGAGCGGCGCGATGGTCGCGCTCCCGCCGGCGGCGTGGATCCGCTCTTCCACCTGCTCCAGGTCTGCGGCGGTCCGCGCGGTCAGGATGACATGCGCGCCGGCGCCGGCGAGCGCCTCTGCGGTGGCGGCGCCGATGCCGCGGCTCGCGCCGGTGACGAGGGCGAGCCGCCCTTCGAGAAATTTGTCGGTCATTCGGAGGCCCTAAGCGGGGGAAGAAGCTTTGGCTAGGCGTAGCGCTCGCCGTGGAGGGCGAGCTGGTCGACCGGCTCCTGGTCCTCATGGTCGGTGAGCCGGGTCGGATAGTCGCCGGTGAAGCAGGCGTCGCAATATTGCGGCGCAGCCTCGTCGCGAAGCTCCTCGCCGAGCGCGCGATAGAGGCCGTCGATCGAGATGAAGCCCAGGCTGTCCGCCTTGATGAAGCCGTTCATCTCGGCGACGCTCATCTGCGCTGCGAGCAGCTTGTTCCGCTCCGGCGTGTCGACCCCGTAGAAGCAGCTGTGCCGCGTCGGCGGGCTCGCGATGCGCATATGGACCGCGCGCGCTCCGGCCTCGCGCAGCATCTGGACGATCTTCAGCGAGGTCGTGCCGCGGACGATCGAATCGTCGACGAGGACGATGCTCTTGCCCTGGATCAGCGCGCTGTTCGCATTGTGCTTCAGCTTCACGCCCAGATGGCGGACCTGGTCGGACGGCTGGATGAAGGTGCGGCCGACATAATGGGAGCGGATGATGCCGAGCTCGAACGGGATCCCGCTCTCCTGCGCATAGCCGATCGCCGCCGGGACACCCGAATCGGGCACCGGAACGACGAGATCGGCCTCGACCGGATTCTCGCGGGCAAGCTGGGCGCCGATAGCCTTTCGGACATTGTAGACCGAGGCGCCGTCGAGGACGCTGTCCGGCCGCGAGAAATAGATATGCTCGAAGATGCAGGGCCGCGGCCGCTCGGGCGCGAACGGGCGGTGCGAGCGCACGCCCTGGGCCGAGACGATGACGATCTCGCCGGGTTCGACCGAGCGGATGTAGGTCGCGCCGACCACGTCGAGGGCGACCGTCTCGGAGGCGAAGATATAGGCGTCGCCGAGCCGACCCATGACCAGTGGCCGGATGCCAAGCGGGTCGCGGCAGGCGATCAGCCCCTCGCCGGTAAGGCAGATCAGCGAATAGGCGCCCTCGACCTGCTTGAGCGCGTCGATGAAGCGATCGAGCAAGGTGCGGTAGGACGAGGTCGCGACGAGGTGGATGATGACCTCGGTATCGCTGGTCGACTGGAAGATCGAACCGCGGCGGTTGAGCTCGCGACGCAGCTTCATGGCGTTGGAGATATTGCCGTTATGGGCGACGGCGAAGCCGCCCGAGGCGAGGTCGGCGAAGAGCGGCTGGACGTTGCGCAGCGCCGTCTCGCCGGTGGTCGAGTAGCGAACGTGGCCGATCGCCGCGCGGCCGGCGAGCCGGCGGATTGTCTCGTCATTCCCGAAATTGGCGGCGACATGGCCCATGCCGCGGTGCGAATGGAAATTGGCGCCGTCCCAGCTGGTGATCCCGGCGGCCTCCTGGCCGCGATGCTGGAGGGCGTGCAGCCCGAGGGCCGTCACGGCCGAGGCGGTGTCCGCCGCCCAGATGCCGAAGATGCCGCATTCTTCGCGGAGCTTGTCGTCGTCGAAGGGATTGGTGCTGAACATGGGATCGCCGCTGGGGTGTCGCTGGCCCGCCATATAGGGTGCCTAATCGCCTTTGTCGCCCCGGGCTTGTACGGAAGGACAGTCGACGACTTCGGGAGCTTTTGGCCGCCCAAGACGGTTAGGAAAGCGCGATGAGACTGATTGCCTTTCTCCCGATCCTCCTGCTCGCCACTTGCGGGGTGCCAGGCGGCGGCAACAATGCCGCAGCGCCGGAGCCAGGCGCGCCGGTTCAGACCGAGACCCTGACCGGCCTCTACGAGAGCGGCGCGGGCGAGACCGGAAGCCGCATGTGCGTGATCGGCGAGCGCTTCGGGCTCGTCGTCGTGGGCGACGGCGAGCGCACCTGCAGCGGCGCCGGGACGGTAAGCCGCGAAGGCGAGCGCCTGCGCTTCGTCATGACGGGCTCCGAGGCCTGCACGATCGAGGCCCGGATCGATGGCACGCGCCTCAGCTTCGCGCCGGGCCAGGCCGCCGGTTGCGCTTATTATTGCGCGGACGGCGCGCGCTTCGCCGGCGCCACCCTGTCGAAGGTCGGCGGCACCGACGCGGACGCCCGCCGCGCCGAGGACTTGGTCGGCGGGCGCCTCTGCGGCTAGCTGCTCGCGCGAAGCCGCGGCCAGAGGGTGGCTGCCAGCCAGACGATTCCGAGGATCACGATCAGGCCGCCAATCCCGATCAGCGGCTCCGCGCCCTCGTTCCCGCGCAGCGTTAGGAACAGCGAGACGACCATCAGCAGCACGCCCCCATTGTGCGTCGCCCACTGGACCGGCGCGAAGCGCGAGCCGGCGTCGCCGGCAAGCGCGTAGAGGAAGGCGAACAAGGCCGACGAGACCCAGCCCAGCAAGCCGGCATGGGCGTGGGCGGAGGAGATTCCGAATTGGCCCGTCAAGCCGAGATACATGCCGAAGCAGGTCGCTCCGACAAACCAGACGAGAGCCGTGCGCGCCCAGAGCGCGCTCATGCGGTTGAGCGTCATCTTGTCCCCCCAAAGGATATTTTGCCGGACGAGCTTACCGGCGTCGCCGCCGACCGCCAAGCGCCTGCTCCAGCTTGACGTTGACGTGAACGTAAAGTAGCCATGCCGGATGCCGCGCGCCGCTCTCCATGCCGATTTCGAGCATCACGAAACCAGCTCGCAGACCTACACGATCACCGACTTGTGCGAGGAATTCGCCGTTACCCCGCGCGCGCTGCGCTTCTACGAGGACGAGGGCCTGATCTCGCCCGCCCGCCAGGGCCTGGCGCGAATCTATTCCTGGCGTGATCGCGCCCGGCTCGCCTGGATTCTGCGCGGCAAGCGCGTCGGTTTCAGCCTCGCGGAGATCCGCGAGATGATCGATCTTTACGACCTCGGCGACAATCGCGAATCCCAGCGCCGCGTGACCCTCGACAAGTGCCGCGACCGGATCGACCTCCTGAAGAAGCAGCGCGTCGACATCGACTCGACCATCGCCGAGCTCGAAGGCTTCGTCGAAACCCTCGAAGGGCTCGAAACCAAGCCCTCCAGATAGAATGAGGACCTGATGCCCAGCTACACCGCCCCCGTCCGCGAGACGCGCTTCGTGCTCGATTCTGTGCTCGGCCTCGAGCGCTATTCGAACCTGCCGGGCTTCGAGAATGCGTCGGCCGACATGGTCGAGGCGATCCTCACCGAAGGCGGCCGCTTCGCCTCCGAGGTGCTCGCGCCCCTCAACCGGGTCGGCGACGAGGAAGGCTGCGTCCGGCACGAGGACGGCTCCGTCTCGACTCCGCCGGGCTTCAAGGAGGCCTGGGACCAGTTCGTCGCCGGCGGCTGGACCACCCTCTCCGCCCCCGAGGAGTTTGGCGGCCAGGGCCTTCCGCAGGTCGTCGGGACCGCGGTCAGCGAGTATCTGCTCAGCGCCAACCAGGCCTTCGAAATGTATCACGGCCTGACCCAGGGCGCGGTCGCATCGATCCTGGTCAAGGGCTCGGACGAGCAGAAGGCGACCTACCTTCCCAAGATGGTGTCGGGCGAATGGACCGGCACGATGAACCTCACCGAGCCGCATTGCGGCACCGATCTCGGCCTTCTGAAGACCAAGGCCGAGCCGCAGGCGGACGGCAGCTACAAGATCAGCGGCACCAAGATCTTCATCTCCTCGGGCGAGCACGACCTTAGCGAGAACATCATCCACCTCGTCCTCGCCAAGATCACGGGCGCTCCGGACAACGTGAAGGGCATCTCGCTCTTCATCGTGCCCAAGTTCCTGGTGAACCCGGACGGCAGCCTCGGGGACCGCAATGGCGTCGTCTGCGGCTCGATCGAGGAGAAGATGGGGATCCACGGCAACTCGACCTGCCTGCTCAATTATGACGAGGCGGTCGGCTATCTGGTCGGCGAACCGGAAAAGGGCCTCGCCGCGATGTTCATCATGATGAACGCAGCCCGGCTCGGGGTCGGCCTCCAGGGCCTCGCCCAGGGCGAAGTCGCCTATCAGAACGCCGTCACCTACGCGAAGGACCGGAGGCAAGGCCGCGCCCTCGTCCCCGACCAGCGCGAGGAAGGCGCCAAGGCCGATTCGATCATCGTCCACCCGGACGTGCGCCGGATGCTGATGGAGATGAAGGCGTTCAACGAGGCGGCGCGCGCGCTCGTCCTGTGGGGCGCGCTCCAGGTCGACATCAGCCGCAAGGCCCAGACCGAGGAGGAGCGCGAGGCCGCGTCCGACCTGCTCGGCCTGCTGACCCCGGTGATCAAGGGCTATCTCACCGACAAGGGCTTCGAGGCCGCGGTCAACGCCCAGCAGATCTATGGCGGCCACGGCTATATCCGCGAATGGGGGATGGAGCAGTTCGTCCGCGACGCCCGGATCGCCCAGATCTACGAAGGCACCAACGGCATCCAGGCGCTCGATCTGGTTGGCCGAAAGCTCGGCGCGAACGGCGGCCGCGCGATCCAGGCGCTGTTCAAGCTTCTCGGCGAGGAGAGCGCCGCGGCCGACGGCGACACGCCCGAGGTCGAAGCGCTCCGCAACGCGCTCCAGAAGGCGACGGGCGATCTCCAGACCGCGACCATGTGGCTGATGCAGAACGGCATGGCCAACCCCAACAACGCGGGCGCCGCCGCTTATCCCTATATGACCCTGATGGGCATCGTGACCCTCGGCCTGATGTGGCTGCGCATGGCCCGCGCCAGCGCCGCCGCCCTCGCCGCCGGCGACGACGCCGCCTTCCACCAGGCCAAGCTCGTCACCGCCCGCTTCT
>JAEWCW010000018.1 GCA_023390415.1 Pseudomonadota bacterium
GCGACGCGCCCTTCCGACTTCAGGCCGACGTCGATCACCGCCATGTCGTTCTCGATCGCGGTGACCTTGCCCTTGACGACGCGGCCTTCGAAGCCTTCGTTCTCGCCGCCCAGGGTTTCATTGAGGAGAGCCGCGAAATCGTCGCGGGTCGGCATTGCCGAGGTTGCCATAAAAGTCCTTACTTACGTACCGGACCGCTCCGCGCATTCTTCCTTCGATCGGACGCGGGCCGGGCCAGAGTGACGAACCGCCCGCGGCCTCATGCCGAGAGCGGGTCCGATGGGCGCAGGAAGCGCTTGGGCGCGAGCATCAAAAAGGCGCGCCGGGAGACCGGCTCTCTGCCGCCCCCACCGCGCGCTCCAGCTTAACTCAAGCCACCACAGGCGCTTAACCGCACCCGCCGGACGGGCGCGCATATAGGGGAGAGCGGGAGGAGGAGCAAGCGTCGGATGACGGCGGCACGCCCGCCCTGCGCTGCACGGGGGCTAGAAAAGCGCCAGAGGGTCTGTAAGCCGGGTTCTGTCCTGCCGCCGAAACGGCAGTGGCGACCATTCATCTGGGAGGCGGATCGCTCTGCCCCTCAAGCAACCAACCCGGGCGACGAGCCGGAACGAAGCCCATGTGCCGCCCCTATTCGGTCTTGCTCCCGGTGGGGTTTGCCGTGCCGGTCCCGTTGCCGGTCCCGCGGTGGGCTCTTACCCCACCCTTTCACTGTCACGCTGCCGAAGCATCGGCCCGAAGGCCGCGCGACCTGCTTTCTGTGGCACTTTCCCTAGGGTCGCCCCCGCCGGGCATTACCCGGCACCGTCGTTCCGCGGAGCCCGGACTTTCCTCGACGCACCGAAGTGCGCCGCGGCCGCCCGACCCTCTGGCCAGCCCTATCTAGTCAATCCGCGCTCCCGGTCCAAGAGCGGAGCATTCTAGTCGCCCTGGGGTCGGGGGAGCAGGAGGGCGAAGAGGATCGCGCGGCATTCGCCGTCGATTTCGCCGTCGATGATCTCGGGCCGGAAGCGGCGCTGGAAGGCGCGGATCGCCGCCGCCTTGTCGGCGACGTCGTAGCCGAAGCGCTCGAGCGCGAGCAGGAAGCCGGCGTCGGTCCAGCACGGGTCCATCAAATTCCGGGTCGGCCGCGGCAAAGCGAGCCGGAGCCGGGCCAGCCGCGACCAGGGGAAGAGCTCGCCCGGATCCTCCTTGCGCGCCGGGGCGACGTCCGAATGGCCGACGACGTTGCCGCGGGTGATTCCGTGCCGGTCCTTGATCTCGAAGACCAGCCGGACGAGCGACTCGATCTGCGCCTCCGGAAAGGGGCGATAGCCGTGCTCGTGGCCCGGATTGACCAGCTCGATCCCGATCGAGACGTCGTTCACCCCGGCGATCCCGCGCCACCAGGAGCGGCCGGCGTGCCAGGCGCGCCTCTCCTCCGGCACCATGCGGTAGATCGTGCCGTCCTCGTCGATCAGATAATGGCAGGAGACCTTGGCCTCCGGATCGCGAAGCCGGTCGATCGCCGACTGCGCATCCACCATGCCCGTATAATGAAGCACGAGCATCGAGATCGGCTGGCCGCGCTCGTCATGATTGGGCGAAGGGCAGTCGACGATCTCGCTCACGACGCCTTTTGCGCGCCAAAAGTCGCGGGAGGTCAACCCCCGCGGGCAGCGAGCGGAACGGGCGGCGACTCGGACAGGACCGGCACGTAGAGGCCGCGATGATCGGGACAGGGATGGAAGCGCGCGGTCTGGCCGATCACCGTCTCCCCTGCCCCGAGCATCAGAAAGCCGTCGGGCGCCATCGCCTCGGCGAGCCGATCGAAGGCCACGCGCCGCCGCTCCGGCGAGAAATAGAGAAGCAGGTTGCGGCAGAGCAGGATGTCGAAGCGGCCGGGCTTCGGCGCGACGTCAGTGATGTTGCGCACCTCGAAGCGGACCCGGCTGCGCAGCGCGTCGATGACTCGCCAGCGCGTGCCGCCCGCCTCCTCGAACCAGCGCAGCATCTCACGCACCGAAAGGCCGCGCTGGACCTCGAATTGCGAATAGATGCCCGCTGCGGCCTGGGCGACTGCGGCCGCCGAAACGTCGGTGGCGACAATCTCGATCGTCCAGCCGTTCCAGCGCAAGGCGTCGTCGGCGAAGAGCATTGCGAGCGACCAGGCTTCCTGCCCGGTCGAGCAGCCCGCGCTCCAGATGGTGAGCTTCTTCTCCTGCGCACGGGCCGCGGCGAGGCGGCGCAGCGGTCCCTCGCGAAGCAGATCGAACGGAGTTCGATCGCGGAAGAAATAGGTTTCGTTGTTGAGCAGCGCCTCGACGGCGAGCGCAGCCAATGCCGGTTCGACGGCGACGCGGCCCGCGAGCTCGTCGAGCGAGGCGAAGCCGCGATCGCGCAGCAGCGGCGCCAGCGCGGCCTCGAACCGCCACTGACGCTGGAGATTGAGCTGCTGACCGGTCTTGGCTTCGAGAAGCGCCGCGAGAACGCGGCAAGCGGGCTCGCTCACCGGGCGTTCGCCTCCAGCCGGGCGGTAAGGCGGCGAGCCAGTTCGACGGGCGAGTGGACGGCCGAGGCGAGACCGGCTTCGGCGACCGCGCGGGGCATGCCCCAGACGGCGGACGTCGCGCGGTCCTGCGCGAGGATCGCGCCGCCGCATTCGACCAGACGCTGAGCGCCTTCCAGCCCGTCCTTCCCCATGCCGCTCAGCACCACGCCGACCGCGCTGTCCCGGAACAGCTCGCCGACCGAGGCGAGCATCGGATCGACCGAGGGCTGGCAGCCGGAGGTCATCGGCTCGCGGCTCAGACGGGCGACGACCAGCTTGCCCTGGACCTCGACCCGGACATGGGCGTCGCCCGGGGCGACATGGATCCGGTCGGCGGCGAGCGGCTGGCCGTCCGCCACGACGATCGCCTGGCGGCCGGACCCGACTTCGAGCTGGCGCGCGAAGACCGGGATGAACGCCGGCGGAAGATGCTGGGTGACGAGGATCGGCGCGCCCGTTCCGCGCGGCCAGGCGGCGAGGAATTGGTTGAGCGCGGGAAGCCCGCCGGTCGAGGCGCCGATTGCGACGCAGCCGATCGGCCCGTTCGGCATCGGACGAAGCTCGAAGCGCGGGGTCGGCTCGCGCCGCGTCGGAACCGGCTCGCGGCGAACACGGCCGATCTGGCGAAGCCGGTCGGCGAGCATATCGGCGAAACGGCCCGCCAGTGCGCCGGCATTGGGCTTGGGCAGGGTGTCGGCTGCGCCGAGCGCGAGCGCCTGGACGGTCGCTTCCGCGCCAGCCGCGGCATGCGAAGAGACGACGAGGACCCGCGCGCCCTCGCCCGCGTCCAATATCTCGGGAAGCGCCTGAAGGCCGCTGATCCCGGGCATTTCGAGATCGAGGAGGACGATGTCGACCTGGATCGACTGCAGCGCCGCGAGCGCCTCGGCGGCGCTTCCGGCAACGGCGGCGATCTCGAACCCGTCATAAGTCTCGATGATGCGCGAGAGGACCGCGCGTGCGACCGACGAATCGTCGACGATCATCAGCCGGATCGGCGGCTCCATCGCCTTTCGGATGGTGACGCGGCCGAGTCCGCCCGCGACGCCCATCTCAGGCGACCCCCACCAGCTGGAGCTTGGTCTCCAGGGTGTCGCGGTCGAACGGCTTCATCACATATTCGTCGGCGCCCGCATCGATCGCGGCGCGGATATGGGCGAGATCGTTCTCCGTGGTGCAGAAGACCACCTTGGGCTGGGTGTCGTATTCGCGGCGGCGGAGCGCGCGCAGGAATTCCATGCCGTTCATCACCGGCATGTTCCAATCGAGCAGGACGACGTCGGGCAATTTGTCGTCGCAGCGGTCGAGCGCGTGGCGGCCGTCTTCGGCTTCGTCCACGGTAAAGTTCAGCGTCTCCAGGATGTGACGCGCGACCTTGCGGATCACCTTGCTGTCGTCGACGACGAGGCAGCTCTTCATGAAATTCCCCTCTTCACCCGGCACAGGGACCTAAGCTCCAGATGTAACCCCTTGATTAAGACGCGGCTGCGGCGGTCCGTAAGGCAGCCCCGGCGACGAGCTCGTGGGGATCGACGAGCAGGAACAATTCCCCTTCGGCCTCGACCGTGCCGCGCGCGACGCGCGACCAGACCGATCCGAACGGCAGATCGGCCTTTTCCACCGGACCCGAGGCATCGACCACGTCCTCGACGTCGTCGACGAGAAGGGCGTAGAAATGGCCGCCAGAAGGCACGACGACCGCCTCGGCGCTCTCGGCCTGAGGCGCATCGAGCGCGGCGCGGCAATCGACCACGGTGAGGACGCGGCTGCGAAGCGAGGCGAGGCCGGCAATGTGACGCGCGGTGCCCGGCACCGGCACCACCTCGTCCAGCTCGATCACCGATTCCACCTCCTCGGCGAGGAAGGCGACGCGGTCGCCGGCGATGCGGAGGATGAGCAGCAGGTCAGCCACGGGCAGCCTCCTTGCGGACCTCGGCGGCGCGGCGGCCGAGCACGCTCAGCAGCGCGGCGCGGTCGTAGCGGTAGATGCTGCCGTCCGCGGTGTCGGCGCGGGGGCTGAGGCGGACCAATTCGGCGCCCTCGACCGGAGGCGCCGGATCGTCCTCGCCGGCGATGAGAACGTCGCAGGCGCGGCCGGAGCCGGCCGGCACGACCTCGTAGCCGAGACTCTCGATCAAGGGCTTCAGGATATTGTCGATCCAGGCATCGCCCGCCGGCACGGCGCAGACCGGACGCTTCGCGGCGGAAGGCGTGTCCGCGCCATGCGCCGCGAATAGCCAGAAGGGATCGAGGAGCTCGACCTGCTCGCCGCCGATCAAGGCGACGGCGCCGACCTCGCCGACGCTTGCGGCCGGCTGAGGCGCAACCGCTGCGGAGACGATGTCGATCACCTCGGCGAAGCCATAGGCGATCTCGGAGGCGCCGTCGGTGAGGCGGAGCAGGCGCAGCGGCCCGTCCGGCACCGTGTCCACGCCGGCCAGCGGAACGATGCGGTCGCCGATCGAAACCCGCAGGCGACCGCCAGTGAGCGCGATCGCCGACGGCTCGACATCCTCGATCCGCTCGACGAGCGCGAGGCGCACCGCCCGGCGCGCGCCGCCGAGCGCCCGGAACAGCACCAGAGAGATTTTCTCGTCCTCATTCGCCGACGCCGCCGGAGCGGCCGGCGCGGCGGATGCGCGAGGCGCATCCACCTTGGCCCGGGCCGCGATTCCGGAGGCATCGAGCAGCAGGATCGGCCGGCCATCGTCGGCAAGCGTCGTCCCGGCATAGATCCCGGCAGCCATGACCGCTGGCGCGGCTGGCTTCACGACCAGCTCCTCATGATCGTGCACGGCATCGACGGCCAGCGCATAGAGTTCGCCCCCTGCCGGACGAAGCAGAACGATCGAGCGCTCGCTCATCGGACCGGCCGGGTCGGGCCCGAACAGGCCGGACAGGCTGACGACCGGCACCCGGACGCCGCGGAAGCTCATCAGCGAGAGCCCGCCCACCGCCTCGAAGCGCACCGCCGGATTGTTGCCGCGGACGATCTCGTCGATCGCCGAGCGCGGAATCGCAAAGGTCTGGCCGCCGGCCGAGACGGTGAGCGCGGGGATGATGGTGAGGGTCAGCGGCACCCGGATGGACAGCCGGAGCCCCTGCCCTTCGCGGCTCTCGATCTCGACGATGCCGCCGATCCGCTCGATATTGGCGCGGACGACATCCATGCCGACGCCGCGGCCGGACAGCGCCGTGACCTCGGCCGCGGTCGAAAGCCCGGCCTCGAAGATCAGTGCGTTGCGTTCGGCCGGCTGAAGCTTCTCCGCCGCCTCGGCGGTGATCAGGCCGGCGGCGACGGCGCGGCGGACCAGCTTCTCGCCGTCCACCCCGCGTCCGTCGTCGCGGATCTCGATCAAGATCTGGTTGCCGGCCTGGCGGGCGCAGACGCTGAGCGTCCCCGCGGACGGCTTGCCCGCGGCGCGGCGCTCGGCGGCGGTCTCGATTCCGTGATCGATCGCGTTGCGGACGATATGGGTCAGCGGATCGCGGATCGTCTCGATCATTTCGCGGTCGAGCTCGACATCGCCGCCATCCACGTCGAGCAGCACCTCCTTGCCCAGCTCGGCGGCGAGATCCCGCACCACCCGCGGCAAGCCCGCGAACAGCGAATCGATGCGCTGCATGCGCGTGCGCATCACCGCGTCGCGGATCTCGGCAATGCAGGCGGACACGCGCTCGAACGCCGCCTCGACCTCGACCTCGGCCGGCGAACCGCGCATCCGGCGGGCGAGCTCATTGCGCGCGAGGACGGCATCGGACACGCCGTTCATGATCCTGTCGAGCAGTTCGACCGAAAGCCGGATGCTGCGTGGCGCATTCCGTGCCGGGCCGTCGGCCGCTGGAAGCGCCTCGATCGGCGCCTCGCCGTGGAGGGCGGCGATCAGCGCCTCCTCATCGCCGGGGACCTCCGCCTTGGTCTCGATCGCCTCGACCAGCACCGAGATCCGGTCGATCGCGGCCAGGACCGCGCTGACCAAAGCATGGTCCGGCTGCCGCTGCCCGGCGCGGACCTCCGCGAGCACGTCCTCCGCTGCGTGGCTCAGGGCCTCGATGCGGACGAGATCGAAGAAGCCGCTATTGCCCTTCACCGTGTGGACGAAGCGGAAGATCTGGTCGAGCCGCTCGCGGTCGCCCGGCGCCGACTCCCAGGCGACGATCTCCCCCGACAGCGCTTCCAGCATCTCGCGCGTCTCGGCGATGAATTCGGTGATGAGATCGTCCATTTGGGCCCTTCCGCGTGGAAGGGCTTATGGAGAGACGCAGGTAAAGAAGGCGTTGACCGAGACCTGCGCCTGAACCCAGCGCCTGTCAGCCGGGCAGCGACACGCCGAGCAGGAGCATATTCTCCTCGCCGTCCGAGACCTGGACCTCGCCGCCGGCCTCGTCGACGAGACTGTGCACAAGCCAGGCAGCGGCCGCGCGCGGGGCGATCTCCCGCTCGTCCACCTCGCCGCGGAGCACCTTCACCAGTTCGGGGTCGAGGACGATCCGGCTGCCCTCGGCGCGGACCACGATGTCGAGACCGCTCTCGCCTTTCTCCGCGCCGACGTCGAGGCTGCCGCCGCGCACCAGGGAGTCGCCCGCGATCAGCACGAGGTTCAAAAGCACCTTCAGCGCCGATTTGGACATGGTCGGCTCCTCGACCATCCAGCCCAGCTGGATCCGCCCGTCGCCGCCGAACAGCCCTTCGATGGCCACCCGGGCCTCGCGCGTATCGACCTGGTCGGCAAAGCCGCCGGCCGCGCCGAAGGCCAGCCGGAAGAATTTGAGCTTGTTGGCCGAGGCCCGCGCGCTGTCGGCGAGGAGATCGAGGCAGCGCGCCCGCATCTCCGGGTCATGCTCGTCGGCGAGCAGCTCGATGCCGTTGTTCAGCGCCCCCACCGGCGAGAGCAGATCGTGGCAGAGCCGCGAGCAGAGGAGACTGGCAAATTCGTGGGATTTCACGGGCCTGGCCCCCCGACAGCTACCGTTGGATCACAGCCCTTTGGCGCCTCGCGCCGCGCCATGCAAGGCGTCTCGCGCTTCCATTGCGATGCCGGCCTTGATCTCGACCGTTTCGTCGCCACATCGGCTTCGGGATGGGGGTTTCGATCATCAGCGCGGAGATTGACGGTGAGGCCGACGGCTGGCGCCTCGACCGCGCGCTCGCAGCCGCCGTTCCGACCCTGTCGCGCGAGCGGCTCAAGGCCCTGATCTCGAGCGGCGCCGTCAAGGATCCCGCCGGTGCGCCGATCCGCGACCCTTCCGCCAAGGCGCGCGCCACGGGCGCCTATAGCATCGAGCTCCCCGAGCCGATTCCGGCGCACAATGTGCCGCAGGACATTGCGCTCGACATCGTCTTCGAGGACGAACATCTGCTCGTCGTCGACAAGCCGGCCGGGATGGTCGTCCACCCCGCGGCCGGAAATCCGGACGGCACCCTGGTCAACGCCTTGCTCCACCATTGCGCCGGCCGCCTCTCGGGCATCGGCGGCGTTGCGCGGCCGGGCATCGTCCACCGGATCGACAAGGACACGTCGGGCCTGCTGGTGGTCGCCAAGACCGACCGTGCGCACGAGGGCCTTGCCGCCCAGTTCGCGAAGCACAGCATCGAGCGCGTCTACCAGGCGATCGTCGCCGGCATTCCCGCGCAGCGCGAGGGAACGGTCGACGCGCCGCTGGCCCGCTCCTCGGCCAACCGCCAGAAGATGGCGATCGTCGAGGGGGACCGCGGCAAGCGCGCGGTCACGCACTGGAAGCTCGTCAAGGCGCTTCGCGAATCGGCGATGGTCGAATGCCGGCTCGAGACCGGCCGGACCCACCAGGTGCGCGTCCACATGGCCTCGCTCGGCCATCCTTTGGTCGGCGACCCGGTCTATGGCCGGACTCGGCCCGCGCACCGCGACATATTGAAAAGGCTCGGTTTCCATCGCCAGGCGCTGCACGCTGCAGCGCTCGGCTTCGTCCACCCAGTCTCGAAAGAAAACTTGTCCTTCAAAAGTCCCCTTCCATCCGATATTCAGGAACTGTTTGGGGAACTCTCCGTATAACAGCGAAAGGGCCGATGCGGAGAGAACCGCGCGGCGTCAGGGAGTTGAATGAGATTAGCTATGGCAAGCGGTAGAAATGTCCCGGCGACGATCCCCGCCACCGGCGGCGAAGCGGGCCTCAACCGCTATCTCGCAGAGATCAAGAAATTCCCGATCCTCGCCCCCGAGGAGGAATATATGCTGGCCAAGCGCTGGACCGAGCATCAGGACACCGATGCCGCGGCCAAGCTGGTCAACTCGCACCTGCGCCTCGTCGCCAAGATCG
>JAEWCW010000010.1 GCA_023390415.1 Pseudomonadota bacterium
TGATCCAGCCCTGGACGTCCATCCGCCCCGCCGCCTCGTCGAACAAGGCGACATAGTCGCTCTGCCAGCCGAGGCCTGGGGTGAGATAGGTGAGCGTGACCGGGCGGTTGCCGGCCTGCTGGCTTTCGACGGTCACCGAGAGGGTCGGCCGTGCGCGCAGATTCTCGGGCACACGGTCGAAGATCACCCGCACCGGAAGCCCGTCGTCACGGAGCACCTCGATCCGGTCGCCGACCTGAAGGACCACGCCGCCGTTGACCGCGAGGACCCGGGCGCGCTCGCGCTGCTCGGCGCCGGTGGCGGGATTTGTGCGAACGAGGGTGATCGTCTCGCCGACCGCCTTCTGCATCAAAGCCTGGGGCGAAAGCAGGTCGTAATCGAAATTCTGCTCGACGATTCCGAGGCCCTGGCCGGTCAGGGTCACGGTCTCGGCGCGAATCTGCGCGGAGACGTCGGGAAACTCCTGGCGCGAGCGGCCGGCGGGAATGGCAATGTCGCGCCGGTCCTGAACCAGAGCGATGTTGTTGTTGTAGATGGTAACCGCGACGTCGCCCTGCGCCGACTGGCTGGGGGGCGGGATTTCCGGGCCCTGGGCCGCGGCCGGCGCGCCTACAAGAAGAGCGGCAACAAAAAACTTGTGCATCGAACGCCTCCCCAGCTGAAGCCCGGCGAGGATGTTACATTGTAACCTTGGCTGTCAACCCACTGAATCGAAAAGGGCGGCCGCCCCGGCTGGAGCGACCGCCCTTCTGATTTCGAACGCCCGATCGGTCAGGCGGCGGGCGCGATCTCGTCGCCTTCGTCGCGGACCCGGCGAGTGCGCCGGCGCGGCGCCTTCACCGGTGCGTCCTCGACCGGCTCCGCGGCCTCGGGCGCTGCGGACGTGCCGGCCGAGATTGCCGGCGGAAGCGCCTCGAGCGCAATCCGCTCGTCGCCTTCGTCGGCGGCCTCGAAGCGCTCGCGACGGCCGCGGCGCGGTCGGGCCTCGCCGTTGCGGAAGTCGCGATCCTCGCGGTCGTCGCGGCGGGGACGTTCGCTGCGCTCGCCGCGATCCTCGCGGTCGGCGCGCTGCGGACGATCCTCGCGGCGGGGGCGCTCCTGGCGGTCGGAGCGCTCCTCGCGCTCGTCGCCGCCCTCGGCATTGCCCTCGTCCTCGCCCTCTTCCTCGTCATAGCCGTAATCATCGCGAGTCTCCTCGCGCTGCGGCCGCTGCTCCTCGAAGCGGGCCCGGTTCTCGTTGAGGACGCGGAAATAATGGTCCGCGAACTGCAGGAAATATTCGGTCTGGACGCGGTCGCCGGCCATCTGGGCGTCGCGCGCCATCGATTTGTACTTTTCGAGAAGCTGGGCCGCGTTGCCGCGGTTCCGGTTCTCCTGGCGGTTGCCGGCGCCCGGAGCGCCCGGCTGGCGGCCACCGCCGCTGCCGCCGCGACCGCGCCTGCGGCCGCCCTGACGATTGTTGATCAAACGAAGTTCCTCGTCAAAAGGTGGTCTCTTCCATCCACCGGCCGGTTCTCCCGGCCGTCCATTTGAGCGACACCCCGCTGGAGGGCGCCGCAGTGCGGACACCCGCCACCTCACGCTTAGATCGCCGTGAAGGGCGACAGAGCAATCGGGGGTCGGCTACGGGAGCCTCACGCTTGTCGTTGCTGTGAGCGGCCCCGTCCCTGGTCCCTATGTAGCTATCCCTGCATGGAAAACCAAGCGGAAAGATGAATGATCTTGATCAGGGTGCGAGGACGAGACAGCGATCGCGCCCGGCGAGGTCTTTGCGGACAGTGACTTGGAGGCCCTGCGCGGCGAACAGGGCGCCCGCGGACTGCGCCTGTTCGGCGCCGATCTCTATGCAGGCGATCCCGCCGGGCGCGACGAGCTGCGGGACCAGGGGCGCGAGCAGGCGATAGTCGTCGAGACCTTCGGGTCCGGCGAATAGGGCCTCTGCCGGCTCCCACGAAGCGACGTCGCGCGGGAGATCGGCGCCGGTTTCGACATAAGGCGGGTTGCAGAGGATCAGGTCGAAACGCCCGTCCACCGATGCCCAGCCGCCGAGCCGGAACTCGGCCCGGGCGGCGAGACCGAGCGTCTCGACATTGCGCCGGGCATAAGCGAGCGCGGCTTCGGAGGCGTCGATGCCGAGGCCGCGCGCATCCGGCCATTGGTCGAGCGCGGCGAGGAGAAGAGTGCCGGGGCCAGTGCCGAGGTCGAGGATGGCGCGGGGGGCCTTGTCGCCGAAATGGGCGATCGCCGCCTCGATCAAGGTCTCGCTGTCCGGGCGGGGAACCAGCGCGCCTCGCCCGACCTCCAGCTCGATCGACCAGAAGGCGCGGCGGCCGATGATGTAGGCGACCGGCTCATGCGCGAGGCGGCGGTCGAGGAGCGTTTGGTAGGCGGCTGGCGGCGCGCTATCCAAGCCGGAGAGAAGCATCTCCCCGCGCTCCACGCCAAGCGCATGTGCCATCAGCAGCTCGGCATCGAGGCGGGGCGTATCCGACACCGCGGCGAGCCGTGCGGCGGCGACGCTCAGGGCCTCACGCACCGTCATCGATCTGCGCAAGGCGCTCGGCCTCGTCCTCGGCGATCAGGGCGCCGAGAAGCTCGTCCATCTGGCCTTCGAGGATTTCGGGGAGGCGGTGGAGGGTGAGATTGATCCGGTGGTCCGTCACCCGCCCCTGCGGGAAATTGTAGGTGCGGATCCGCTCCGAGCGGTCGCCCGAGCCGACCATCGACTTGCGCGCGCCGGCGCGCTCGGAGGCGAGCCGCTCGCGCTCGGCCTCGTAGAGCCGCGTGCGGAGCACCTTCAGCGCCTTGGCCTTGTTCTTGTGCTGCGATTTCTCGTCCTGCTGGATCACGACCAGGCCGCTGGGCAAGTGGGTGATCCGGACCGCGCTGTCGGTGGTGTTGACCGACTGGCCGCCGGGGCCGGACGAGCGATAGACGTCGATCCGAAGGTCCTTGTCGTCGATCTGGACGTCGACCTCCTCCGCCTCGGGAAGAACGGCGACGGTCGCTGCCGAGGTGTGAATCCGGCCGCCGCTCTCGGTGACCGGAACGCGCTGGACGCGGTGGACGCCGCTTTCGAACTTGAGGCGCGCGAAGACGCCCTGGCCGGTGACCGAGGCGACCACCTCCTTGTAGCCGCCCATCTCCGACGGGCTGGCCGAGATCAATTCGACCCGCCAGCCGCGGCTTTCGGCATAGCGCTGGTACATTCGGAACAGATCGCCGGCGAAGAGCGCCGCCTCGTCGCCGCCGGTGCCGGCGCGGATCTCGAGCATGGCGGCGCGCTCGTCGGCGGCGTCGCGGGGGAGAAGCTTCAGCGCCAGCGCCCGCTCCGCCTCGGGGATCTTGCGATCGATCTCGCGCAATTCCTCCTCGGCCATGTCGCGCATCTCGGCATCGCCGCGCATCTCGTCGAGCACCGCGCGCTCGGCGCGAAGGCGCCGGACCTCGGCGGCGGCGGCGGCGACCGGCTCGATCTCCGCATATTCCTTGGAGAGCTTCACGAACTGATCGGCGGCGAGAGCGGGCGAGGCCATCGCCGCCTGCAACTCGTCGCGCCGCGCCATGATCTGCGCGATCCGGTCGGCGGAGATTGCGGTCATCGCGCGCGCAGCGCCTCGGCCAGGCCGGCGAGCGGGACGCTGCGCTGATCGCCCGAGCCCAGATCCTTCACCGCCGCCTCGCCGCGGGCGAGCTCGTCCTCGCCGAGGATGATCGCGAAGCGCGCGCCGGAGGCGGAGGCCTTTTGCATCCGCTTCTTCATATTGCCCTTATAGGCCATGTCGGCGGAGATTCCGGCGCGCCGGAGATCGGCGAGCAGGCCGAGCGCTGCGGTCTCGGCCGCGTCGCCCAGCGGGACGATCGCTGCGTCGAGCGCGACCGGAGCCGGCGCCTCGATCAGCATTCCGAGCCGCTCGATGCCCGCGGCCCAGCCGACGGCGGGCGTATGGGGACCGCCGAGGCTCTCGATCAGGCCGTCATAGCGGCCGCCGGCGATCACCGCGCTCTGCGCGCCGAGATCCTCGGTGACGAACTCGAAGGCGGTGTGGCGGTAATAATCGAGGCCGCGGACGAGGCGCGGATCGCGGGTCCAGGCGATCCCGGCGGCGTCGAGGCCGGCCGTGACCTTGGCGAAATAATCGGAGGCCTCGGGGGTAAGGAAATCGTCGACCACCGGCGAGGCGTCGACGATCGGCCAATCCTGATGCTCCTTGGAATCCAGGATCCTGAGCGGATTCTTCTCGAGCCGGGCGCGGCTCTCCTCGGAGAGATGGTTCCTGTGGCCGCGGAAATAGTCGACCAGGGCCGCCCGCCAGGAGTCCCGGGTTGCAGGATCGCCGAGCGTGTTGAGCTTGAGCTCGACCCGCGCCGAGATGCCGAGCTCGGCGAGAAGCTGAGCGCCCATCGCGATGATCTCGACGTCGGCCGCGGGCTCGGCGGCGCCGATGATCTCGGCATCGAGCTGGTGGAACTGGCGGTAGCGGCCCTTCTGGGGGCGCTCGTAGCGGAAGGCGGGGCCGTGGGTGGCGATCTTGAGCGGGGCAAGCTGCTGCCAGCCTTCGGACAGGAAGGCGCGGCAGATTCCGGCGGTGAATTCGGGGCGGAGGGTGAGGCTGTCGCCGCCGCGATCCTCGAAGCTGTACATCTCCTTCGAGACGATGTCGGTGGTCTCGCCGATCGAGCGCGCGAAAACCGCGGTCGATTCGAACACCGGCATCTCGACCCGGCCGAAGCCGTAGAGGCGGCGGACGCGCTCGAACGCGCCGACCACCGCCTGGAATCGGTCGGCGGCTTCGCCCCAGATGTCCTGGGTTCCACGGATGCGCTGCGGGCCCTTGCTCATGGCGCGCCATTAGCAGGTTTGCGCCCGCGGGGAAGCGCTGGACGGCGGCGCGGGGCTGCGTCATCTCTTGCGCCATGACCCGCGCCCTCATCCTCGCCGCCGCCCTCGCCGCCTCCGCCTGCTCGGTCGCCGTCCCGCCGCCGCGCAGCGTCCCGCCGGCGCCG
>JAEWCW010000058.1 GCA_023390415.1 Pseudomonadota bacterium
GCCCCGGCCAATGCCGCGGTGCCGGAGCCGGGCGGCCCCGCCGATCTCGCTTCGGCGCGGGCGACGATCGAGCGCATCTACGCCGCGTATGCCACCGACACAGGGCCCGATCTCGACACCCTGTTCACCGCCGAGCTCACCGAAGCGATCGCGCGCGACAGCGAGATGGAGGATGGCGGCCTCTCCTACGATCCCTTCTGCCAGTGCCAGGATTTTGAGAATCTGACGCACCGGATCGAATCGGTCGATGCCGACGGCGAGAATGAGGTCGTCGCGCGGGTCTCGGTCACCAATGCGGGCACTCCGCATCGCCTGACCTTCCGCCTCGCCCGCCGCGGCGCCGAATGGAAGGTCGCCGACGTCAACGACGGCGAGCGGAGCCTGCTGACGCCGCGCTGAGCGCCGCCTCAGGCGGTGAGCAGGCCGTGCTTCTTCTTGCCGGCCGAGATTCGGACTTCGCCCGAGACCGCGATCGGCCGGTCCTCGGCCACACCTTCGCCGTCCACACGCGCGCCACCCTGGGCGATCAGCCGCCGCGCCTCGTTCTTCGAGGCGACGAGGCCGAGGCCGACGAGCGCGTCGGTGAGCAGGATCTCGCCGTCCACCTTCAAGCTCGGCAGCGCTTCGCCGGCGCTTCCCTCTTCGAACGTACGCCGTGCCGTCTCGGCCGCCTCGCGCGCGGCCTCGGGGCCGTGGACCATTGCCGTGACCTCGTCGGCGAGCACCTTCTTCGCCTCGTTGATTCCGGCGCCCTCGAGCGCCTCCAGGCGCGCGACCTCGTCCAGCGGCACGTCGGTGAAGAGGCGCAGGAACTTGCCGACATCGGCATCCTGGGTGTTCCGCCAGAATTGCCAGAAATCGTAGGGGCTGAGCAGGTCGGCATTGAGCCAGACGGCGCCCGCAGCGGTCTTGCCCATCTTCTTGCCGTCGGCGGTGGTGAGGAGGGGGGTGGTGACCCCGAAGAGATGGGTGCCGTCGACCCGGCGGGCGAGCTCGACGCCGTTGACGATGTTGCCCCACTGGTCGGAGCCGCCCATCTGGAGCAGGCAGCCCTCGCGCCGGCTCAGTTCCATGAAGTCATAGGCCTGCATGATCATGTAATTGAATTCGAGGAAGGTCAGCGGCTGCTCGCGCTCCAGGCGCATCCGCACGCTGTCGAAGGTCAGCATCCGGTTGATCGTGAAATGCGGACCGACGTCGCGCAGAAGCTCGATATAGCCGAGCTTGCCGAGCCACTCGTCATTGTCGACCATGATCGCGCCGGTCTCGCTATTGTCGAAGCGCAGGATGCGCTCGAAGACCGGGCGGATCGAGGCGATGTTGGCCGCGATCTTCTCCTCGGTCATCAGCACGCGGCTCTCGTCGCGGCCGGAGGGGTCGCCGACCTTGGTCGTTCCACCACCCATCACCACGATCGGCTTGTGCCCCGCCTGCTGGAGGCGGCGCAGGAGCATGATCTGGATCAGCGAGCCGACATGGAGCGAGGGCGCGGTCGCGTCGAAGCCGACATAGCCGGGGACCACCGCCGAAGCGGCGAGCGCATCGAGGCCCTCAGCGTCGGTGACCTGATGGATGTAGCCGCGCTCATCGAGCAGGCGGAGGAGTGAGGATCTGTAGGCGGACATGCCGGACCGTTACAGGCGCCGCGCCGGGGCGGCAATCGTGTCGGGCACCGGACAATGGCGCATTGTGCCAGCAGTCGGCGGACCTCGCCGGGAACGTGTGGCCCACCTGAAGCAGCGAAGGCCGGTTTTCCGCCGATCCTGATCCCTGGCACATTTCTTGAAGCGTCTTCCGCAGCCGTCGACAGGCAGGAAGGGGGGCGTGAATGGGGCATCCGGACTGGAAGATCGTGGCGGTCCCGATCCTGGTCGTCGGGGTCGTCGCGACCTGGCTTCTGACCCCGCTCGGCGACTGGCTGACGCTCGGCTTCATCCAGGAGTGCCGTGCCGGCCTTGCCGGGATGATCGCGCCGCGCCCCTTGCTTTGCCTCTGCCTGTTCTTCGCCGGCTGCGTGGTCGCGACCGGCCTCTGCTTCCCGGTGGCGCCGATCATCGGGGTCTCGGCCGGCGCCTTGTTCGGATTCTGGCCCGGGCTCGCCGTGGTGCTCGCGGCGAGCACGATCGGATCGACGATCGCCTGCCTGCTGTCGCGAAGCCTGCTTCGGGGCTGGGTCTGGAAGCAGCTCGCGCCGCGCATGGCGCGGATCGAGCGCGGCTTCGCGGCGCATGGCGCAGCCTATCTGCTTGCGCTCCGCTTCAACCCGTTCATCCCCTATTGGCTGGTCAACCTCGCGCTCGGCCTCACCGCGATGCGAATGCGCGCCTATGCGCCGCTCACCGCGATCGGCCTGTTCCCTGCCACCTTCCTCTACGTCCAGGCCGGCACCCGGCTCGCGCAGACCGGCAACGGGGTGGACATCTTCACGCCGGGGCTGGTCGCGATCCTTCTCCTGCTCTGCCTGGTGCCGTTGCTCGTCGAAGCGGTGCGGACCCGCCTCGGTTCCAGCTGAAGCTCATTATCGGCTTCCCCGAGGGCGGGCGAATTCAGGGTCAATTCTTTCTCAGATGTAGCGAGGACACAGCCGAGATCGGGACGCAGCGAATCCGAGGGGCGAAGAGGGCTTCGACTCACTCAGCCAAATCGCCACCCGACGCCCTTCATTTATCGCCAGGTTTCCTAGGTTTTCCTCGGCGCCCCCGCGGCCTGGGGGCGTCATATTTCGGCTGGGCAGGTTGTGTCACGCCCGTTCCACGCTGCAAGCCGGACAGAAGGCGCGTCGGAAGAGCAGCGAGATCAACCTTCGGACCCCGGGCTCTCCGCCTTTGCCTGGAAGGCGCTTCATCCGGCATAAGATCGCCGCGTTTGCGAACATGCTCCCCCTGTCTCAGTCGCTCATACAGCTTAATTTGTTCATCGAGCCACGTTCGATATCCGCGCGGTAGTTTTGCGAATGAGCCTCCTTCATCGCCGAAGACAAATGGCGGATCGACAAAATCCTTGTAGTGATCCTTGCGTTTGTAGAAATCTTCGCAGAACTCGATAACCTTTTGATTGTCGAGCGCCCTCATGGCGCGGGACTCAAGAGCCCAAAAGGATCCCGACGGGGCGTTGTCCAGCCAAAAAACAGGGTACGGCTTCCCACCAAAAACCCCCTTCAGGGGAACGCGTCCATCATAATGAATCTCATGGTGAGACCAAGAGAGGTCACCCGGCTGCCGGGCTATCATGTACGCAACGTCCATGCTGACAATCATCTTCTGAACAGTGGAAAACCCGCTGAGCCTGAAGCCGATATCTATCCCTGGTCCTATGAAGTCGAGCTCGATCCGTTGGGTAGAATCATCGTCATCGCCATGATCTGACTGCTGCGAGTAAGCTCGCTCCCGGGCGTCAAGAAACACCCTTTCGTACTCACCTGCACGCAGCTCCTTCAGAACTCCGCTTGGGCTTATGATCGCCCTGTTGCGGCGAGGGAAGCCTGCCAGCCAAAGTGTGGCCTTCACATCTAGCTCAAGCTTGGTGCCGCTAAGCGTCTCTTTGTTATGTTTTTGGAAAAAAGCACGAACCGTCTTTAGAGCCCGCCGCCAACAGTGCACCGACAGAGCGACCTGACGGCTGTCAGTGATTTCCTTGTAGAAAAGAACCTCATCCCCGACCGTTTTCCAGAACTGGGGTGGCGACCCGAGAAAGCTGTGGTGCTTATCTGCCGGAATTAGCTTGCGAAGCCCTTCCCACTCCTGCTGTACTGCTAGGACGGTCTCGCCATAGAAGCCTTGAATGATGAGAAGCCAATCAACCAGTTGCTCCAAAAAGGCAGGTTGTTTGAGAGCAGTGGACCCTACGATGTCGACGCTCATGAAGAGCCGGAGGCGCGGCTTCAATACCTCCGGAATTGAGTTTCCCGGCACCGCCATTATGTCCCCCCGGAAATGGCTGAGGCTCTATCTCGACTGAAGTAGTTCCCTGCGAAGCTCTACGGCTTCGGTTGGAACGCCAAATGATGCTGCCACAGCTTCGATATCATCGCCATATATCTTAAGAGCACGATCGAATTCATGGCTAGGCATCAAGAAGGATAATGCGAAGGTTAGTGCCTCTCGGTCGACGAGAGACTTCGATACTCGCTGCCGTGGCTGATTCTCAACCTCGAAGTAGCGATGATGGAGAAAGTAGTGGCCAAGGGCCTGGGCGACCGACATTTGGTCGCGACGTGAACTCGAGGCCGCAGACAAGATAATCTTGAACTCGTTAGAACCAGGGCGAACGAGTAACGCGCCATCGAGCGAGCTTGTCTCGGCCTGAATCGGAGCGACGACTAAAGCGCCCCCCATCTTGCCCACGAGCGCGCGAATATCGGTTCCAGCCTCATAGCTTAAGCCTTTTGCTAGGGCCTCGCCCAAGACCTCGATATGCTTCGAATCTATCCCCGTCGGGTATCTTCCATCAAAAAGCAGCCAACCCTTCTTCGGGCTTTCGAACGGCTCATAAGCAAAGAAATCTCGGGGAGAGGAAGAACTAAGATGCGTGCCATTTGGTACGCTTGCTAAAGTAGCCATGTCCCCCCCTGCGTCCGATTCGTTCATAGCTTATAAACTCGAGCGCTGAGTGTAAACGCCATTGGTCGTAGCGCTGGGAATCATTGGTCCAAAATGGACTAATGCGACCGCATCGCAGCCGCTGAACAGTGGGCGCGCCAAATTGCAGCGTCTTTCATGGTTCGCCTTCCTGGCGTGAGTCGGAAAGAGTGAAAATATACACGACTGGCGATATAGGAATAGTGGCAATCAGCGGCCCTGCCTGGATCGTTCCCAGAATCCGACGAATGGAGGACTCCCTTCGGGCGCTACTTGTTGTACCGCCCGGACAAGGGGAGCGGAATAGTGATTACACCTTCCGGCTCAGGGCGCGCGTCGCGTCGTCGAGGCCCTGGAGGGTGAGCGGGTACATGCGGTCCTGCATCAGGCCGCGGATCAGCCGGGTGGACTGGCTGGAATTCCAATAGGCCTCGGGCGTCGGGTTGAGCCAGGCGGCGCTCGGATAGGTGGTGACGAGCCGCTTCAGCCAGACCGCGCCGGCTTCCTCATTATAATGCTCGACCGAGCCGCCCGGATGGCTGATTTCGTAGGGGCTCATCGAGGCGTCGCCGACGATGATGAGCTTGTAGTCGTGGCCATATTTGTGGAGCAGGTCCCAGGTGGGGATGCGCTCGGAGAAGCGGCGGCGATTGTCCTTCCACACGCTCTCATAGGGGCAGTTGTGGAAGTAGAAGAATTCGAGATTCTTGAACTCAGCCGTCGCCGCGGAGAACAAGTCCTCGCAGACGTGGACGAAAGGGTCCATCGATCCGCCGACATCGAGGAAGAGCAGCAATTTCACCGCATTGTGCCGCTCCGGGCGCATCCGGATGTCGAGCCAGCCCTTGCGTGCGGTGCCGTCGATCGTTCCGTCGAGATCGAGCTCGTCGGCGGCGCCCTCGCGGGCGAAGCGGCGCAGGCGGCGGAGCGCGACCTTGATGTTGCGCGTGCCGAGCTCGCGGTCGCTGTCGAGGTTGCGGAACTCGCGCTTGTCCCAGACCTTGATCGCCGAGCGGTTGCGGCCGCCTTCCTGGCCGATCCGAACGCCTTCCGGATTGTAGCCATAGGCGCCGAACGGGGAGGTGCCGGCGGTGCCGATCCATTTCGAGCCGCCCTGGTGCCGCTCCTTCTGCTCCTCCAGCCGCTCCTTCAGCGCCTTCATGATCTCCTCCCAGGAGCCGAGCGCCGTGATCTCGGCCATCTGCTCCGGGGTGAGATAGAGCTCGGCCACCTTGCGCAGCCACTCTTCGGGGATCGGCTCGGAGTCGGTGCCGTAGCTGGTCTCGATCCCCTTGAAGACCTTCGCGAAGACCTGGTCGAACCGGTCGAGCAGGCTCTCGTCCTTCACGAAGGTGGCGCGCGCGAGATAATAGAAATCCTCCGGCGCGGCCCGGATCACCTCCGCATCGAGCGCCTCGAGCAGGGTCAGATGCTCCTTGATCGAGGCGGGGATGCCCGCGGACCGAAGCTCGTCGACGAAGGAGAAGAACATGGTTCCTCTTAGCGGGGTCTCGCCTCGCGCGTCGACACAGAGATCGTCGCCCGATCGATCTGCGCGACTTCCAGCGCCTGCTCGGGCGGCGGTAGCCGGTTGAACGAGGGCAGGAGAGCTGTCTCCTGGCGGCCAAGGAGGACCATCGAGATGCGCCGGCTGCTCGGCCGCTCCCCCATCAGGGTTCCCAGGTCGATCGCCTCGCTGAGCGCCAGCGCGATTCCGGCGTCGCTTAGACCGATCAGGTAACCATCCCGCGAACCGCCCGCACGGTAGACGCCATATTCGGGCCGCGTGGGGCCGGGCTCGCGGCAGTAAACCGGCGCCTGGCCTGCTTCCGGGAGCAGAGGCTCGCTGCCGATCAGCGCGTCGGCGAGCAGGTTGGTAGGATCCGCTCGCACGATTCTCGCCCGCCTCAGGTTGAGGGGCGAGGGGCAAGGCTGGATCGGTGCCGCTACTCTGACCGGGCCGATTTCGGCCGGCCAGCCAAGCGCCGCGACGAAGTCGGTCAGCCGGCTATCGGCCTCGGCGGGAGCGAGGCGTGTCGACCCCAGTCGCACCTTCACCAGCCACGAGCCGTGGGGCGCGATCGCAATCGCCGTGCTCTGCATCCCGGGTACATTGTCTGGCAGGGCAGCGCGGAGGCCCGTGGCTGCGGACGCCCCCGGCCGGGTGAAGACCGAGGTTGGAGGTTGGGATGATCCGGCTTGGCCGGCAACAACCTGTGCGACCGCGCGGTCGAACCACAGGGCGACGTCCGGCGTCTCGGTCCAGAAAACATAGACCGTCGCGATCAGCCCCTCGCCTCGATCGATATAGGTTGCAACGACGTCCAGCTCGCTTGCGGAACTGTCTTGGATACGGGTCCGGGCGAGACCGCCCACGGTCGCTGGCAAGACCATTCCAGTCTCGCGATGCCGCCAAGGCGCGTCGGCGGGCGTCTCAATCGTACGAAGCGATGACTGCGCCGACGCCGATATCGGCTGAGCGAACAGGGCCAGGCCCAATAGGATCAGCTTCGCTTTCAAATCGCGTCCCCCTTTGCAGCTGCCTGCCTCTGATCGCCCCCGGCCCATCTGGAGGTCGACACTGCGCGTGCTCGGCGCAGCTGGCAATGGTGAGAAAGGACCGATCCTGAGCGACCGAACCCACGGCGCCGCGCAGGGGCTGGTTTACGGAGACGAAACCAATCCCGGCTAGGCCGGACCGCACATTATTCAGTGGGTGGGGCTTAGATGGCGAGTTCGGCGGTCGAGCGGGCGGACGAGGAGGCGATCAACAAGGTCGCGCGGGATTGCGGGTCCCTCGCGATCGAGTGCAGCGACGTCTCCGGCTATGTCTCGGGGGTCGCGGACCGCATCTCCGCCAACCTCAGGACGCTCGACAATCTCGAGGAGATCACGGTCCGGCTGCTCGAGGACCAGGCCCGAGTCGCCGACTCGACCGACGAGGCGCGGCTCCTCGCCGAGCAGGCGCGCGACAAATTGTCGCAGGGCCGGGCGGCGATCGAGGACACGGTCCAGATCTTCGCCGGGATCACCGAGCTGGTCGTCCAATTGGGCGAGCGCATGGCCGGCTTCGCCGAGGCGATGAGCCGGGTGCAGAGCGTCTCCTCGACGATCGAGACGATCGCCAAGAAGACCAACATGCTCGCCCTCAACGCGACGATCGAGGCGGCACGGGCAGGCGAGGCGGGCCGCTCCTTCGCCGTGGTCGCGGCCGAGGTGAAGAAGCTCGCCCACGACACCCGCACTGCGACCAGCGAGATCGCGGCGACGGTCGCGACCCTGACCAGCGAAGCCGAGGCGGTGACCTCCGAGATCAAGACCGGGGTCGAGAAGAGCCGCGCCGCGCGCTCCAGCTTCTCGGTGATCAATGACACGGTGCGCGACGTCGCAGAGATCGTCGCCATGGTCGACCGCCAGACCGACGGCATCGCGCAATCGACCAACATGATCCAGCAGAGCGTGGACAGCGTGAAGGGCGGGCTTTCGCACTTCGCGGCCGACGCCCGGGCGAATGGCGGCGCGCTCGTCGCCGCGCAGGAGCGGCTCGCCGGGCTCGAGCTGCTGTCGAACACGATGCTGGACCGGATCGCGTCGAGCGGAATCCGGATCGACGACACGATGTTCATCGAGCGCGCGCAACAGGGCGCCGCGGAGATCGTCCGAATCGTCGAGGAGGCGATCGCGCGCGGCGAGATCGACGAGGAGTCCGTGTTCGACACCGACTACGTGCCGGTGCCCGGGAGTAACCCCCAGCAATATGACACGCGCTTCTGCGACTTCGCCGACAAATATGTGCGGCCCGTGCTGGACCGCTATTCGGTCTCCGACCCGCGCCACATCGGCTGCGTGATCAGCGATATCACCGGTTACCTGCCCACCCACGTCACCGCGCGCTCGCAACCGCAGCGGCCGGACGATCCCGCCTGGAACATCGAGCATTGCCGCAACCGCTGCAACATGGTCGACGACGCCACCCGCCGCGCCATCGCGAGCGACAACCCGGCGATGCTCGTGACCTACCGGATCGATTTCGCCGAGGGGCGCTATCTGCCGGTCAAGAACGTCTTCGTGCCCCTGCGCTTCAAGGGCAGGCGCTGGGGCAATTTCGAGCTCGCCTATCGCGACGAGGCCGTCCGCTAGTTCTTGGGCGTAGCGGGCGCGTCCGGGCGCTCGGTGCCGATCTCGGCAATCCCCGCTGCCTGACCGACGAGGACGGGAAGCGCGGCCATGATCGCCTCGCCCGGTGCCGGGATTCCTTCATAAGCCGCCACGACTCGGGTCGCGGCCGGCGAGCTCGTGTAGAGCGCGGCGCGTGCGCGCCCCGGAATCTCGATCGGGAGCGCCGCGATCGCCATCCCGGAATCGCCCATCAACGCGACCCAGCCATTGCCGTCACGCCGGCGGTAGAATGAGCCGTACTGGGCCGGAAGCGCCGGGACCGTCGCCCGGCACCATTGCTGCGGTTCCGTGGCGAGTCCCGAAATACCGCGCGCCTCGCCATAGGCGACGATGCCCGTGACGGTGGCCGCGGCGAGCGGCTCGTCGCGGACGTTCCGGATCCGGTCCCCGTTCATGCGCACGTCCCCGTCGCACAGTCCCGGGACCGCGAGGGGGATCGGCGTCGCAGTCTCCCCGGCGAAGCGGAAGGCGGCGATCAGCTGATCCATGCGATCGGCGAGCGCGGCCCGGTCGAGTTCGGTCGAGGTCATGCGCATCTTGAGGATCCATTGTCCGCGATGGGCGATGGCCACGGCCGTCGCGCCGCCCGGCAGGTCGATTTCCTCGCGCAGGCCGTTCGGCGCTGCGCTCCCGCCCAGCGTGAACGGGCGCGGATTGGCCGACGCGGCGCCCGAGCCGACATGCTCGTTCATCGCAAGCCGGGTCCGCTCGAACCAGATCGCCGCATTGGGATAGGCGGAGCGGTAGACGTAGACGGTCACCGGCGTCCGCTCGGAGCCATATTGGAGGATCACGTCGAAACCGCCCCCGCGCGAGAGGTCCCGGATCTCGCCGAGGCGCATCTCGCCGATCGCCCGAGGCAGGCTGACCCCGCTCTCCGCATGGGCCCACGTCTCCTGCGTCTCCTGCGCCCGCGCCGGCGCCGCAAGCGCGAAGACGGCCAGCGCCGCCGCTAGGAATGTCCTGACCATTGCTCCCCCCTTAGGCTCGAAAGGCGAGCCTAATCAGGAGGCTATCTGAAGCGGCCACCGCCGACAAGCAGCGTCGGCGGTGGCCGCCGGGCCCTCGTTTAGCCCTCGTTCAGGTGCAAGCGACGATGCGTTGCGTGTCGGCGGCGAAACGTTCGCGCCCGGGGGTTTGCGTGCTGCTACAGATGTGACATGCTACGCAGGTAGCGGGGAGAAGGACGTGATCGAGTCGTTGCCGCGCCGAGAGCGCGAGATATTCGAGATCCTGGTCAATCTGGGCAATGCGACCGCGGCGGAGATCCGCGAGAAGATGACCGACCCGCCGAGCTATTCGGCGGTCCGCACCCTGGTCGGGCGGCTCGAGGCGCGCGGCCTCGTCAGCCACGTCACCCGCGACCAATCCTATGTCTACCGGACGGTGCCGCAGCGCGCGAAGGTGCGCGATTCGGCGCTCAAGCAGTTCGTGAAGACCTTCTTCGACGGCTCGGCCGCGAGCGCTGCGACTGCGCTTCTCGGCCTCACCAAGAGCCTCGATCCCGCGGAGTTGGAGGCGCTCCAGCGCGCCGTCGATCAAGCCAGGGAGCGGCAGTCATGATGAGCGGTGCGTTCATGCTCGAAATGGCGTGGAAATCGGCGCTGATCGCCGGAGTCGCGCTGGTGGCGGTTGCGGCCCTGCGCTCGCGTGCCGCGGCGGATCGGTCGGCCGTGCTCCGAGTCGCGGTCGCGCTTTTGCTCGCCCTTCCTGTGCTGTCGCTCAACCTCCCGTCGCTTGAGGTGGTCGCCTGGACTCCGGATCCGATCGAGGTGCCGGCGAACCTGGCCGGTTTCCCAGCGACGATGGACCCGGCGGCGCTGGCGACGACGGCGCCCGAGCCGACCATCTGGGACGATCCCACCATCCTCTTCCTGCTCCTCTATCTCGGCGGCGTGGCGATGGCCGCGGCTCGGCTCGGCGCCGGCCTTTCGACCCTTGGCCGCTGGACCCGCGAGGCCGAAGAGGTGGATTGCCCGCTCTGGGCCGACGCTTTCGAGCGCTGCGCCCGGTCCGCGAACGCGCCCGCGCGCCTCACCCTCAAGGTCTCGACCGCAGTTCCCTCGCCGCTGAGCTGGGGCCTGGTGCGTCCGGTGATCCTGATCGATCGCGAGACTTTGGGCCATGTCGAGGATGCGGACGCGATCCTGGCCCACGAGATCGCGCATGTCGTCCGCCGCGACTGGGCGTTGCTGATGCTGGCGCGCGCCGCGGTCGCCATCTTCTGGTTCAACCCCCTGGTCCGCCTGCTCGAGCGCGAGATGGTGCAGCAGGCGGAGGAAGCGGCCGACATCGAGGCCGCCCGTGCGGTCGAGCCGGCGCGCTATGCCCAGACCCTCGTCCACTGGGCGCAGTTCGCAACGGCGCCGATCCCGGCCCACGCCATCGCTCCGGGTGCCCGGGCGCTTGCCCGGCGGGTTCGCGCGATCCTCGACTCGCGCCGCCGCTCGACCCCTGCCGGTTCGGGGTGGAGCCTCGCGGCGATCGGCGGCTGCGCGAGCTTCGCCTTGGGGGTCGCGGTGCTCCAACCGATCGCCGCTGCGGCCGAGATCCGGGCCATCCCGGCGATCGCGCCGCCCGCAGCCCCGGCCGCACCGGTC
>JAEWCW010000066.1 GCA_023390415.1 Pseudomonadota bacterium
GTCGACATCGAAGGTCCGCATCGCCATCGCCGCTCTTCCTCAAAATGAAGCCGCCCGGCCGCGCTAGCGCAGCCGGGCGGCAAGGTGAAGCCCGTCCTTCGCCGAAGCGACTGCCTTAGCGGTTGCCGGCGCGGGCGCGGGCGTCGGCCTGGGCGGAGGCGCGGAGCTCAGCGCGCGGGACGTGGGTCACCAGACCGGTCGCGGTCCGGTAGAGGGACGAGAGGGGGACCTGATAGCGGCGGTTGCCCTGGACCACGATCGCCGTATTGGCGCCGACCGACTGGACGGTGCCGACGCGCTGGCCGCGACTGTCGCGGACGACGATTCCGGTGCGCAGATCGGCGGCGGTGGCGAGCCGATGCGAGCGATTGGCGGTACGGTCGACAGTCCGGTTCACGGCCCGGTCGGTGCGGTCGACCGTCCGGTCGGCGACTCCGCGGACGTCACCCACGACCCGGCCGGTGTCGACGCCGGTGTTGACGTGGGCGCCGACACCGGTCTGGACGCCGGCGACCTGGGCGAAAGCGGGCGCGGCCGTCGCGGCGGCGGCCAGCGCAATAAGCTTGATGGACGTGCGCATGATCCACTCCTTCTTCATGCTAACCTTTTGGGATAGCTCACGAACGAAGGAGGTGGCGGGCTGTTTCATGAACCTCAAACAACAACCCGCCCGATGCACGTCCGGCCGCGATCACCAGCGGCGATAGCGATAATTCCGGTCGCGGCGGTCGTCGCGGCGCGCCTCGCGAAGCTCGCGGCGGCATTCGCGGCGCTCGCGCTCATATTCGCGGCGGCTGTCGGCGCGGCGAAGCTCGCGGCGGCATTCGCGGAGCTCGCGGGCATACTCGCTGCCACCGCGATTATAGCCATAGCCGCGCTGGTTGTGGCCGTAGCCGTAGCCGTAGCCGCCGCGATATTGCGCCGACGCGCTCGAAACGGGGATCGCGACCGCGGCTGCGGCCGCGGCGGCGAGGACGAGAATACGCATGGACCTCTCCTGAAACATTGGCCTGAATCACATGTCCCGACGTCGCGGGATGCGCCGACGAAACGAAGCGACAATGCGCCCGGCTCCATGAACCTGAAACTACGTCCCGTTCATCTGGCGTTTAGCGAGAACAAGCCGCTGCCTTCCTCTGGATCGAGCTCCTGGAAATCGTAGCGGCCGCGGATGCGGGCGTTGAAATGGCGGCCCTTGGCGAACGCGGCGCGGAATGCGGCGGCCGCTTCGGGCGGGACGTCTCGGTAGCGGTAGAGCCGGCCGGTCGTGAACAAGACGTCGAGCTCGCGCGTCTCCGCCCGGTAATCGAAGGCGCGGATGATCGTCGACGGCATGCGCCAAGAACGCCGACCTCAGCGCTAATGGTCCGGAACGGACCAATTTTCTCTAGCGAAAACCACGAATAGTCATTTAGAGCAAGCAGGTTAGTTGGGGGGTAATTGATGATCGCGTACCGAGTGATGGCGGCAATGCTGTGCGTGCTTGCAGCAGCCTGTGGAAGCGACGACCCCAGCGAAGTGCAGGCCCCAGTGCCGGAATTCACCGCGATCGTTCCCGAGCCCTCGGCGGCCAATCTCGCCGCGCCCGCCGATTGCCCGTTCGAGGCTGCCAACTGGCGGGCACGGGCGGCGCGCCTCGCCGATGCCGAGCGGCTGGATGTCGAGCTCAGCGCGCATGTCCGCGCCACCGGACCCGCCTCGCCCCTGATCGAGGCCCGGCCCGGGCCGACCCCGCCGGTCCTGGTGTTCGAACTGAAGCCTGGCGATTTCCCGGCGGAGGCGGGGGCGGGCGCGGCGCGGGTCGTGGCGACGGTTTCGCCCTACAATGCCGCCTTCACCAGCGTCGCCGTCCATTGCGCCGGCCGCGAGATCGCCCGGCTGCCGATCCGGATCGACGGCTAGGCCGCCCCGGTCGCCCGCGCGAATTGAAGCGTGTCGGTAAATTGCTGGAAGTGCACGGCCTTGCCGTCCGCCACCCGCCAGAGATGCGCCATCTGCGCATCGACGGCGCGGCCGGTCGCCTTGAACGTGCCGGTGTAACGGCCAAGGACAAGCACTGCGTCGCCTGCATCCAAGAACTCGTCCGGCGCGGCGGTGAACCCGTCCCATTCGCCGCCGAGGCGCGCGAAGACTCCGCCGAGGATCGCCTCCGGCCCGCGATAGGGATTGCCGTCCGCATAAGGGAAGTTCTCGGCCTCGTTCCACTCCATGTCCGGCGCCATCAGCGCCAGGATTGCGGGCACGTCGCCCTTCGCGAAGGCGGCATAGATGGAGCGGACGATCTCGACATTCTCGCGCGACATGCTTTTTCTCCCCCGGATCGGTCGCGAGAATGGCACGGGCGCGCGGCCGGCGCCAGACGAGCCGTCCGTGTCGCTCGTCGAACGGACGGACCGCTCGTCGAAGCGCAATTGCGGGCGGGGCGGGGGAAGCCACGCTCCGCGGAGTCGATTTGGAGGGGATCCGAATGAAGTTTGTGACGCGTCTCGCACTGTCCGCGGCGTTTCTTGCGGGCGGGGCGTCGCCGGTGCTGGCCCAGCGCACCGACGAGAATGCCGCCCAGCGCGCCGAGGACGCGTTCGGCACCTCGATCGGCGGCGAGCAGATCGGCATCTACAGCCCGGGCTTCGTCCGCGGCTTCTCGGCGACCGAGGCGGGCAACGTCCGGCTCGACGGCCTCTATATAGACCAGCAGGGCAACTTCACCGACCGGCTGATCGGCGGCCTGCAGATGCGGGTCGGCCTTTCCGCCCAATCCTATCCCTTCCCGGCGCCGAGCGGGATCGCCGACTTCGCGCTCCGCGTCCCCGGCGACACGCGCGTGATCTCGACCCAGCTGCGCTACGGCCCCTATGGCGGCGGCGCGGCGGAGATGGACGCCCAGCTGCCGGTCTCGGAGACGCTGAGCGTCGGCGTCGGGCTCGGTCTCTATCCGGAGCGCAACCATTTCGGCGGCGATCCTCTGTTCGTCTCCGCCGCGGCGATCGCCCGTTGGCGGCCGGTCGAGGGGCTCGAGATCACGCCCTTCTGGAGCCGGATCACGATCAGGAGCGAGGAGCCGACGCCGCTCTTCTTCACCGACGGGCAGAGCCTCCCGCCCGAGGTTCCACGCAAACAGCTTCTCGGCCAGCCCTGGGCGGAGAATCACGGCTATACCGGCAATTCGGGCGTGATCGCGCGCTATCGGACCGGCGAATGGACGCTCCGCGGCGGGCTCTTCCACTCGGTCTTCGATTTCGAGCGCTCCTTCTCCCAATTGTTCACCGACGTCACCCAGGACGGGCGCGGCTTCGAGGCGGTGATCGCCGAGCCGCAGCGGCGCTTCGCCTCGCTGAGCGGCG
>JAEWCW010000128.1 GCA_023390415.1 Pseudomonadota bacterium
CCACTGGACGAAATGGCCGAGGGAGCGCGGGTGGGTGAACGGGACATGCCAAGTTTCATTGAATGCATCGACAACCACTTTCCAATTGGCGTTGAGCTGCATCTGGAAGCGATAGCGGGTCTCGAACCGGTCGAGCCCATAGAAATCCAGCTCCTCGCCGATCCCGCCGAGATAGGTCTTGAGGTCGGCCACCTCGTCGGAGAGGCAGATCCAAATGAAGCCCGCATATTCCTGGACCCGGACCGCGGGCGCGCGCAGATTCTCGAGTCGTGCCGGCTCGAACGCGCCCTTGAGCGGAACAAAGCGGACCTTACCGTCGAGATCGTATTGAAAGCCGTGCCACGGGCAGGCGAAGCGGCCGGCGGGGCAGCTTCCCGATTCCTTCAGCAAGCGCGCGCCGCGATGCTGGCAGACATTGTGCCAGGCCGAGACCGAGCCGTCGTCTTGGCGGGCGAGCACGATCGACTGACGAAGGCGATCCCACACGACATAGTCGCGTGGCGCCTTGAGATCGATGGAGGGGCAGGCAGGAAACCAGCTCTTGAAGAAGACTTCGGTGATCTCACGCTCGAAAAGCTGTGGGTCGGTGTATCGCCCGGCGTCGATCAGGCTCGGCTCGAGCGGATATTGCTTTTCGGCCGAGGTCGGGAACGAGCGAGCCGCCTCCGCTTCGAGATGTGCGTTTTCGGCTCGTTCCAAATGGGGTTCGGTTGCCATGATCGAAACTTTCAAACAAACGGTTGTTTGGTATATACGCGTCCTCTCGCGCTAGGCAAGGCTCGCGGCACCCGCGCCGGCAAGACGCTCCCGCACGATGTCCACCAGCCTGACCTTCTGCGGACGCCCGGTTGCGGTGACCGGAATCTCATCCGGGTGGAAGAACAGGACGTGGCGGGGCACCTTGAACCGCGCGAGACGCGCCGCGCAGAGGGCGAGGATCTCGTCGGGGTCGGGTCGCGCTCCTTCCGCAGCGACGATGCACAGGCAGCCCACCTCCCCCATCTTCATGTCCGGCACTCCAATCGCGAGCGCCTGGGCGACAAGCGGGTGGGTTTCGACCAACGCCTCGATCTCGCGCGGCATGACCATCTCGCCGCCGCAGCGATAGGATTCCTTGATCCGCCCGGTCAGGGTCAGATAGCCGTCACCGGTCACCCGCCCGAGATCGCCAGTCCGCAGCCAGCCGTCAGCGGTGAAGGCAGCCGCGGTCTCGGCCGGCTTCTTGTAATAACCGTGGGTCACGATCGGGCCGCGGACCAGCAGTTCGCCGATCACGCCGGCGGGAAGGTCGGCGCAGCTTTCCGGATCGACCGCCTTGTAGATCGCGGTAAACCCGCCTGCCTCCTGCGTGCCGGCAACATGGGCGAGCTTGAAGCGGCCGTTCGAATCGAGCAGCCTCGAATCGTCGTCCTCGGGCAGGGTGCACGTCGTCGACGCCGTCGTTTCGCTCATCCCGTAGCCCGTCACCAGCTCGAGCGGCCGGAGAAGCGCGCGAATGTCCTCCCAGATTCCGGGCGGGTTGACCCCGCCGCTGTTGAACACCGCGACGAGATGGCTGGAGTCGAAGCCGCGCGTGCGGACGATCTCCAGCATTTTGAGGGTCATGTTGGGCAGGCAGATGATGTCGCTGACCCGTTCCTTCTCGGCGGATTGGAGAAGCGCTTCAGGGTCGAAGACCAAGTGCGAGACGATCGCTCCGCCGACGAACAGGACCGCCATCAGGCATTCGACATAGCCGAACACGTGGTACATCGGCAGCGCATGGCCGATCCGCCGCCCATCCTCGAAGGCCCGATGATAAACGGATGCGTAGGCCGCCCGCAGCACCATGTCGTGCGAGAGCATGACTCCCTTGGGCCGCCCCGTCGTACCCGACGTGTAGAGGATGTCGCAGGTGGAATCGGGGTCGGCTTCGGCTTCCCGGCGGGCGAGCTCCCGGTCGCTCGCCTCGCTGCCGAGCGAGGCAAGATCGGCGACGGTTCGAACGCCCTCTGGAGCGTCGCCGGCCGGAAGCACGAACAGCTCGCGGACCTTGGGCAGCGCAGGGCAAGGCCCCTCGCGCCAGCCGGGCGCGTTGGAGTCCAGGTCGGCGAGATAGTCATGACCTCGGAACCGCTCCATAGCGAGGATCATCACCGCGTCCGACTGGTCGAGCACGTAAATGAGCTCGTCGCCGCGGAGGTGGAAATTGACCGGGATCAGCACGGCCCCGACTCGCGCGATCGCGAATTTCAGAGCCACGAACTCGGCATGATTGGCCATGATCATCGCGACATGGTCGCCGGGGGCGACGCCCCACTCGATCAGTCCGGAGGCAAGCTGACGCGACCAGGCCTGAATGTCGCGGTAGCTGAACCTGCCCTGCTCGTTGATGAAGAGGTCGCGATCGCCATAGCTTTCCGCGGCGTCATCGAGAGCGCCGGCGATCGTTCGGGGAGTCCAGGAGGGGAAGCGTCGTTCGAGGCTGGCGCGGCGGACCTGGGGCGTTGGAAACATTCGAAACCCTTGCGAGGCTAGACAAGAACAAACATTTGTTTATGCCATAACCCAGTTCGGGTCGGCTGCAAAGCGCGACGTCGGGAGGAGCATAACATGGATTTCGAGTTCACCGACGAGCAAAGGATGTGGCACGAGGTCGTCCACGACTTCATGGAGAAGGAAGTCGGCCGCGAATACACCAGGGAGCACGACCAGAGCCGGGTCTTCCCGGAAGAGGTCTACCGCAAGATGGCCGACCTCGGCTGGCTCGGCCTGCTGATCCCGGAGGAGCAGGGCGGGCTCGGGATGGACCGGGATCCGGTCATGTTCGCGATCTTTTGCGAGGCGATCGGCAAATACAGCCTCGACACCGCCGCGTGCATCATGACCTCGATGTTCACCGCCACGAATATCTCGCGCCATGGCACGGCCGAGCAGAAGCAGCGCTACATCCCCTCCTTCCTCCGCGGCGACACGAAGTTCGCGATCGCCATCACCGAGCCCCAGTCCGGCTCCGACGCGGCAGGAGCGCGCTCGACCGCCCGACTAGACGGCGATGAGTGGGTGCTAAACGGCAACAAAGTGTTCTGCTCCGGTGCGCACCTCCCCGGCGCGGCAATTGCCATCCTCGCCCGAACGAGCCAGGATCGCTATGGTGGATTCAGCCTTTTCATCGTGCCCAACACCACGCCGGGACTGGACATACGAAAGCTCGACACCCTGGTCCGGCGGAGCTTGGGAACCACCGAGTTCTTCATGGATGACATGCGCATCCCGAAAGACAGCCTGGTCGGCGAGGTCGGAAAGGGGTGGCAATATATCGGCGAGCATCTCAATCTCGAGCGGCTGAGCATCGCCGCGAGCCAGGTGGGCAACGCCCGAACCGCGCTCGACGACACGATCCGCTACACCAAGGATCGCCAGGCGTTCGGGCGAAGCCTTTCTTCCTTCCAAGTGCTGAAACACCGCATGGCCGACAATGAAATCGACATTCATGCAGCTCGCCTGCTCGTCTATTCGGCGGCATCGAAAATGGCCCGCGGCGAAAAGGCGACGAAGGAAGTCTCAATGGCGAAGGTCTTCGCCGTCGAAGCATTGTACAAGACCGCGTTCAACGGCATGCAGGCGCTGGGCGGATATGCGCAATTGCCCGAATATGACATGGAACGCTATTTCCGTGAGGCGAAGCACGGTATGGTCGGCGGTGGCACACAGGAAATTCAGCGGGGCATCATCGCCAAGGAAATGGGTCTCTAGATGAAGGATGGCGCAGACCATTTCGGAGCCCAGGAACGACGATGACCACAGCATCCAGCCAAGCCAATCCTTCCACTCCGAGGTCCTCGATCATCGACGTGGCGGTGAGACTGTTCGGGCAGCAGGGCTATACCGGAACCTCGATGCGCGACATCGCCAAATCGGTGGGCGTATTGCCGGGCAGCCTCTATGCGCACATCGACAGCAAGGAGACGTTGCTCGTCGAGATCGTCGACGACGGAATCACCAGCTTCTTCTCCGCGGTCGAGCCGATCGTGGCCGGGGACCAGCCTCCCGAGCAGAAATTGCGGGCTGCGATCCGGGCGCATGTCGCGGTGGTCGCACAGAATCCGGAGCGCTCGCTGGTCGTCTTCCACCAGTGGCGCTTCCTCGGCGAGCCACATCTTGGCGCGGCGATCGAGAAACGCCGCCGCTACGAGCAGGCCTATATCCGGGTTGTCAACGAAGGCGTGGAGCGCGGTGTGTTCGATCGGCGCCTCAACGTTAGAATCGCGGTGCTGACGATCCTCGGCGCGCTCAACTGGACGCCGGAATGGTATTCTCCGGTCGGCCCGGCGACGCCGGAGCAGCTCGGCGACAGGATCGCAGACACGCTCCTCGGCGGCCTCGTCACTCGCTCCTAGATTCGGCCGGGGCGGCTTGACCGCCGTATGGATTCGTGGAAGATCAAAACAAACGGTTGTTTGGAAATGACGTGACCCGAATCTTCACCGATCCCCAGCAGAAACATTTCGAGGATTTCCAGCTCGGCGACACGATGGTGACCCGCGGCCGGACCGTCGACATCGGCGACATCGCGAACTTCACCAATCTGACTGGCGATTTCTACCCGATCCATATCGACGAGGAACATTCCAAGGCGGGCCGCTTCGGCACGCGGATCAGCCACGGCCCCTTCACTTTCGCGATCGCGGTTGGGCTGGTCGGCATGAGCGGCTTCTACGGCGACGCGATCGTCGCTCTGATCGAGCTGGTTTCGCTGAAGGCGCTGAAGCCGGTGGTCGCTGGCGACACCCTCAAGGTCCGTGCCGAGGTGATCGAGGCGGCGGCGGGCGCGAACCCGAAATACGGCACGATCTCGGTGCTCTACAGCGTGCGCAACCAGCGCGACGAGGAGGTTATGACGTTTACCCAGAAGATGCTCGCCAAGCGAAGGGCGCCCCACAATGACTGAGTCGCTATCGCTTCATGTCCCTGCCGGGGCGGCGAACGATCCGGTCTTCGTTGGCGTCGGCGAAATCCCGTCCGGCCGTTATCCGGATCGCAGCTTCATCGGCGATCTGACTACGGTCGCGTTGCTCGCCCTGAAGGACGCCGGAATGGCGCCCAGAGACGTCGATACGCTCCTTCTCATCCCCAATTTGCACGGCTTCGCCGACCAAGCGGATCTCGTCTTCTCCCGCATGGTCGAGGAGCTTGGGCTGAACCGCCAGGCGAAAGCGAGCTTCATGCTCCATTCGGGGGGATCGACCAGTGACAATGCGGTGCGCGCCGCTTCCGGCCTGATCGCCGCCGGGCATGCGCGGACCGTCCTGGTTCTCCATTGCGAGCGGTGGGGCTCGGCCAATCTCGCCGAAATGGTGACCGCCCTTTCGAAGAACGGCATCCCCGCCGAATGGGAGCAGGTCACCGGCCTCCAGTTCAACGCGATCGGAGCGCTGATCACGAAGCGTTACATGCACGACACCGGCTCGACTCCGGAAGAGATGGCCTCGGTCTGCGTCACGCTCCGCAAATGGGCCCGGCTGAACCCCAATGCGATGTTCAAGGACAAGGAGCTCACCGTCGAGAAGGTGCTCGCGTCCAAGATGGTCGCCGATCCGCTCCATGCGCTCGAATGCCCTCCCCTCGCGGACGGCGCAGTCGCGTTCGTGATGACCAGCGCTGAAAATGCCAAGGCCCGGGGAATCACGGAAAGCGTTCGGATCGCGGGGTCGGGGGGCTGCGTGAGCCATTACAGCATTGGCCAGGAGGTCGGCCTCTCGACCCTCGGCTGGCCGGTCGCCGCCAAGCGGGCCTACGAACAGTCTGGCTGGGGTCCAGAGGACGCCGATCTCGCCCAGGTCTATGACAGCTATGCCGCGATCACGACGATCGGGATGGAGGGGCTCGGCCTCTGCCCGGCCGGCGAGGGCGCCCGCTGGTTCGCTTCCGGCAGGGGCGATCCCGGCGGCCAGCTGCCGATCAACACCAATGGCGGCCTACTCTCGGCGGGCCATACCGGGGTCGGCGGCGGCACCGCCTTGCTGGTCGAAGGGGTCCGGCAATTGCTTCACCGGGCCGAGGCGCCTCGCCAGGTCCAGAACTGCCGGCGAGCGATCATCGGCGGGACCGGCGGAAGCTATATGGACGCGCAGGTCCTGCTTCTCGAGCGCGTCGCAACGGGGAGCGCGCGATGAGCAGGATCGTCACCGAATTCCGCGAAGGCCTCGTCCGCGGCGAGCTGCCGATCCAGAGCTGCGAAGCCTGCGGAAAGCCGAACATGTATCCGCGTCATGCCTGCCCACATTGCCAGTCCGATCGACTCGGCTGGCGCAAGGCCGAGGGCGGCGGGATCCTGATGAGCTTCACCGTTCTGAGGGCAGGAGCGCCGGAAGGATTCGAGAGCGAATTGCCTTACGCGCTCGCGATCGTGAAGCTCGACGAAGGGGTGCAATTGCTCGGCCGGCTAGTCCCCGACGCCGACGGCGAATGGTCCAGCTATCGCTGCGACGCCCGCGTCGACTATGTCGCCGGAAAGGCCGATCGATACGCCTGGTTCGGCCATCCGGCATGAACAGCTTCGCCTTCCTCGACAAGGCAGCGACCCAGCGCGGCGACGCGCCGGCCCTGATCCACGGCGAGGAAACGCTCTCCTATCGCGAGTTCCGGCGCCGCGCGCTGGCCATTGCCGGCGGGCTCCGCGAGCTCGGCCTCGAGCCCGGCGACCGCCTCGCTTTCTGCCTGGCCAACAGTCCGCGCATCCTTGAGGTCATCTACGGCTGCTTCGCGGCTGGACTGGTGGTCGTGCCGATCAACGCACGTCTCCACCCGCGCGAGATGGGCTTCATCGTCTCCAACAGCGGCGCAAAGATTCTGATCCACGGCACGGAATATGAGGAAGGCATCGTAGCCGCCCTCGATTCCTTCGAAGGCCTCCAGGCCCGGATTCCGCTCGGCCCCGATTATGAGCGCCTGCTGGACGACGCGTCGGCGCTCGCCTCGGCGGTCGAAGTCGAGCCGAGCGATCCGTGCTGGCTGTTCTACACCTCGGGGACGACCGGCCGCCCGAAAGGGGCGATCTGGACCCACCGGATGGTCCGCTGCATCGTCATGAACTATCTGGCCGACCTCCATAACATCGCGCCCGGCGAGGTCGTCCTCCACGCCGCGCCGATGTCGCACGGCAGCGGCATCGTCGCTCTTCCCGCGGTCGCTCGCGGCGCGGTCAACGCCATCCTCGAGCCGGCCAGCTTCGAGCCGAAATCGCTGTTCGCAACGATCGAGAAGCTGAAGGTCGGCCATGTAGCCTTCCTCGCTCCAACCCAGATCATCAAGATGCTCGACGAGTTCGAGCCCGGCCGCTTCGATCTCTCCTCGCTGAAGGCGATCACTTATGGCGGCGCGCCGATCCACGTCGTCCACCTGAAGCGCGCCATGCAGGCGTTCGGCCCGGTCTTCGTTCAGCTGTTCGGCCAAGGCGAAGCCCCGATCACGATTACGGGAATGACCTCCGCGCGGCACCGCGAATTGCTCGAGGCGGACGATCCCCGGATCGGATCCGCCGGCCAGGTTCGAACCGACGTGGAGGCGCATTGCGTCGGAGAGAATGATGAGGTGCTTCCGGCCGGGGTAGCCGGCGAGGTCGTCGTCCGGGGCGACGTCGTCATGCCGGGCTATTGGAACAATCCGGAGGCATCGGCCGAGGCCTTGCGCGGCGGCTGGCTACACACAGGCGACATCGGAATGTTCGACGAGCAGGGATATTTGTTCCTGCTCGACCGGGCGAAGGACATGATCATCACCGGCGGCAACAACGTCTATCCTCGCGAAGTCGAGGAGATCATCGTCCGACATGACGCGGTCGCCAGCGTTTGCGTGGTCGGGATTCCCGATCCCTATTGGGGCGAGGCGGTCCATGCCGTCGTGGTTCGCCAGCCCGGCGCGACCGTCACCGCCGACGAGCTGATCACCTTCTGCGGCCAGCATGTCGCCGGCTACAAGAAGCCCAAGGCGGTGGACTTCGTCGATGCCCTGCCCGTCAGCGGCTACGGCAAGATACTCCGCCGCGAGGTGCGCGAACCTTATTGGAAAAATCAGGACGTCCGCATCGGCGGCGGCGCGCCCGCATCGGGAGAGGCCGCTTGAACCGTGTGATGGTGGCCGGCGTGGGCATGACGCAGTTCGGAAAGCATATCGGGCGCGGCGTCCGAAGCCTTGCGGTCGAGGCGATCGACGAGGCGATGGAGGACTCGGGCGCCGTCGCTGACGATGTCGAGCGGGTCTATTTCGGCAACGCAGTCGCGGGGATCGTCACCCAGCAGGAGATGATCCGCGGCCAGGTCGCGCTCCGCCGCCACCGGCTGAATGGCGCCGCCTTGATCAACGTCGAGAATGCCTGCGCTTCCGGAGGGTCCGCGCTGAGCATCGGTTACGAGGCGGTCCAGAGCGGCGCCGCCGAAGTGGTCGTCGTGGTCGGAGCCGAGCAGCTCAATCACGTCGACCGGTCACGTCCGTTCAACGCGCTCCGCGGCTCGACCGACATCGAGGATATCGGCGAGGCAGAGGCGGGGAAGATCAGCGCCAACTCGCTGCTGATGGATTTCTACGCGGAGGTCGCCCAGACCTATCTCGACCGCTACGGCGCCGAGCCGGCGGACTTCGCCCGGGTGGCCGTGAAGAACCGGAACCATGCGGGGCTCAATCCGAAAGCACATCTGCGCAATCCACAGACCATCGAGGACGTGCTCGAGGCGCGGATGATCGTGCGCCCGCTCACGTTACCGATGTGCTCGCCGACCACAGACGGCGCCGCCGCGCTGGTGCTCTGCTCCGCCGATTATGCAGCGCGGCGCGGGTCGCGGCCGGTTGAGCTCGTCGCCGCGCGGATCGCATCCGGATCCACCGGCGAGCCGGTCGCGCGTGCCGCCAAGGCCGCCTTCGAAGCGTCCGGGATCGGGATCGGGGATTTCGACCTGATCGAGCTTCACGACGCCGCAGCCCCTGCCGAGCTGATCCAATATTCTGAGATCGGCCTCTGCGGCGAGGGCGACGGCCCTAGCCTCGTCCGTTCCGGCGAGACCTCGCTCGGCGGACGAATCCCGGTCAACACCAGCGGCGGATTGCTCAGCCGCGGCCATCCTTTGGGAGCGACGGGCTGCGCCCAGGTGGTCGAGCTCGCGACGCAGCTTCGCGGCGAAGCCGGCGCGCGCCAAGTCGAGAATGCCCGGACCGCGCTGGCGATCAACGGCGGCGGCTGGCTCGACGGGTCCTACGCCCTTGCCGTGGCGACCATCCTGCGCAAGGTCTGACGCAATGGACTATGAGATGATCGTCGTCGAACGGCCAGCGGACGGCGTTGCACTGATCACCCTGAACCGCCCGGAGCGGGGCAACGGTGTGGTGCCGGAAATGGCGCGCGAATTGCTCGCGGCGATCGCCGAGATCGAAGCCAACATGCGGCTGCGGGTGCTCGTTGTCACCGGCGCCGGCAAGCAATTCTGCGCTGGCGCAGACCTGGTCGAATTCCAGACCTATTTGGCCGAAGAGCAGAAAAAGACGGGCGAGCCCTACAATGCCCGGGTGCTCTGGCCGGTGACGCAGAAACTGGTGTCGTGCCGGCTGCCGGTCATCGCTGCGATCAATGGCGGCGCAACCGCGGGCGGCCTCGACCTGGCTCTGGCCTGCGATATCCGGCTTGCTTCCGACAAAGCCAAAATGGGCGAGACCTACATCAAGCTCGGCCTCAACCCCGGCAACGGAGGCACCTATTTCCTCCCCCGCCTGGTGGGATCGGGAATGGCCGCCGAAATGGCGCTGACCGGCGACATTTACGATGCCGAGCAAGCGCTAGCGATCGGCCTGGTCAACCGAATCGTGCCGGCCGACGATCTGCTTGCCGAAGCGCTAGCCCTCGCGGCCCGTATCGCCGAGCGGCCGCGCCTTGCGATCGAGGCGACCAAGCAGCAGCTCCGGCAAAGCTGGCACATGGACCTCGCCGGATCGATGAACGCCAGCTTCTGGGCGGTCGCCGCGCTCTCCGGCGGCGACGATCTCCGGGAGGGGGTTGCGGCCGCGCGCGAGAAGCGGCCGCCGCGCTTCAACCGAGGCGACGGCGAATGATCGACGATAGGGTCATCGTCGATGCCGTATTCCACCCCTGGAACCTGTCGCCGGCCAACCAGAACCCGCTTGCCCAACCGCAGCTTCAGGCGGTGTACGGCTCGCACGCGCTCGCGGTCGACGATCGCCACCTCGCCTACAAATTGTCGCCCGAGGAGCTGTTCACGGACATCAGCTTCGAAACCCTCGCCGAAGCCGAGTTCGTCGAGAGCCCGGTGGATCTGGCGGTCATCCACTCGCTTCCCAATCTCGGATTCACCCGAGGCCACGTCACCGATCCCGACCGCGCCGCCGCTTTTCGGACGCGCTATCCCGACAGGTTCAAGCTGTACGGCACGGTCGGGACGCCGCTTGGCTCAGGCGCGATTGCCGAGCTTCGACGCCAGGTCGAGGAACATGGCCTCGACGGCCTCAAACTTTATCCCGCCTTCTTCTACGAGGATCACGCCGAGGGGTGGCGGCTCGACGGCGAGGATTTTGCGACTCCTCTGCTCGAGGCGGCGCTCGACATGGGCGTCCGGCACGTCGCGATCCACAAGGCATTGTGGCTGACACCGGCGCCGCGCGAAGCGTTCGAGGTCGGCGACATGGATTCGCCGCTGGCCCGCTTTCCCGAAATGAGCTTCGAGATGGTTCATGGCGGGGCCGCGTTCCTCGACCAGACCCTCGAGCTGATGGAGAAGCATGCCAATCTCTACATGACGCTCGAGACAACCTTCTCCTATCTGCTGGTCAAGCCGCGCGTGTTCGCGAAGGTGCTCGGCACGATGATCAAGCGGGTCGGGTCCGAGCGGCTGCTCTTCGCCAGCGGCAACAACCTGGCGCATCCGGCCCCGCTCCTCGCGAACTTCGTCGATTACCAATTCCCGGCGGAATTTATCGAGGAGTTCGGCCTCGAGCCGCTGACCGAGCAGGACCGGCGCAACATCCTGGGAGAGAACGCGCTTCGGCTTCATGGGCTCGACTCGAACAAGGTGATCGCAGCGGTCGCCGATGACGAATTCGCGCAGCGTCGCTCGGCGGGGTCTGCGCGGCCGTGGAGCGCGATCCGTCCGGAGCTTTCGGAGTGACCCCGGAGCTGCGCGCCCGGATCGATGCCCGGCTTGCGCTGGTTCCGGAACCGTGCAGCATCGCCATGCGGAAGCCGGTGAACATCGCCCAGATGGGCCTAATCGACGCCGTGAACTTCGACGACGGCCATGTCACGGTCACGCTCTGCCTCACTGACCCGGCCTGCGTCCATTTCCGTTCGATGCAGTCCTATATCGCCGGGGTGCTTTCCGAGCTGCCCGAGGTGAGCAGCGTCGAGGTCGTCCAGGTCACCGACAAGTTGTGGACTCCTGACCGGGCGGAGAAAGGCACAACTTGAGCGCAGCGCAGACCTATTCCGGGCTCAGAATCCTCGACCTCAGCACCAACATCGCCGGGCCCTCGGCGGCAATGATCCTCGCCGATCTCGGCGCCGACGTGGTCAAGATCGAGCGCCCTCCGGCCGGCGACGACACCCGCTCGCTTCCGCCGCGTTGGGGCGACGAGGCGACGATCTTCCTGGCGATGAACCGAAACAAGCGCAGCCTTCTGCTCGACATGAAGTCGGCCGAGGGGCGCGCCGCCCTGCTCCGCCTGGCGGAGGGTGCGGATGTGGTCATCGAGAGCTTCCCCCCGGGGGTGGCGGCAAAGCTCCGCCTGACCGCCGAAGATTTGCGCGCGGCCAACCCGAAGCTGATCGTCTGCACCATCTCCGCCTTCGGCGATGGCCCGATCGGCTCGGCGATGCCCGGCTACGACGCCCTCGTCCAGGCGGTGTCCGGCCTGATGAGCTTCACCGGCCACGCCGGCGACCCGCCGGTGCGGCTGGCGCCCTCGGTTCTTGATTTCTCGACCGGCATGTGGGCGGCGATCAACATCATGGCTGCGGTTGCGCGCCGCAACAAAGACGGCTTGGGCGCCGCACTTCACTGCGCGCTCGCCGATAGCGCGTTCGCTTTGATGGGCCATCAGCTCCTCGGCTATCTCGCCACCGGCGATCTTCCCGAGAAACTGGGTTCCGGCACGCCTAGCGCGGTGCCCTATCGGGTCTATGCTGCAAGCAACGGACATCTGATGATCGCGACCGCGAGCGATCCCCAATATCCGCGGCTGATGGCGGCGCTCGGCCTCGAGACGGAGGCCCGATTTGCCGCGATGGCCGATCGAATTGCCGGCCGGGGCGAGATCGATGCCCTCGTCTCGGCGGAGATCCTCAAGCGGCCGGTCGAGGAGTGGCTGGATATCCTCGGCGCCGCCGGGCTCTCGGCGGGCCGGGTCAACGACCTCGGCGAGGCGCTGGAAACGCCGATCGCAAAGGAGCGCCGGCCGCTGGTCGAAACCGCCGGCGGCACCGTGGTTCCGCGGCTTCCGGTCGATCCCGAAGGCAAGGCCGTGCGTCGGCCCCCGCCGAGGCTCGGCGAGCACAGCCGCGAGATCCTGGAAGAGGCGGGCTTTTCTCCGGAGGAGATCGAGCGACTGCTCTAGGCGATCATCTCGATGAGGATCTTGCTGGCGCCGCCGGGAAGCGAATCGAACAGCTCCGCAATGTCGCCTTGCGTCCGCAGATCCGAGAAGCGGACCATCCGCGCCCGCGGCGGCGGCGCCGCCAGCCTGCCGTTGGCGATCGCATCGAGCGTGACCTGCCAGTCGCCCCGCGCGCGTCCGCCGCGGGCGGGCTCGTTACCGAAGAAATTGCCGAAATGCCGGACGGTCAGCTCCTTCAGCCACGGCACCGAGGGTTGAATCCGGGCGAAGGCGGCGCCTCCATAGGCCCTGAGCATGATCACCGTCCCCTGGATGCGTGCGAGACGGTAGGCCAGAGCGAGGTAGTCCGAGGCTTCGGCGACATAATCCTCCATCGCAACGACGACGGCGTCGGCGCCGAACGGCATGGATCCGCGCAACACACGCGTTACGTCATCGCTCGTGGGGTCGAGAGCCAAGGTCGCGCCAAAGTCGAGCGCAGCCTCTCGGCGAACCGGATTCGGGTCCACGGCCACGACCGAACAGCCCAGGCCCTTCAGCCACTGCGCGATATAGAGATTGTAATCCTCCAGCCCGAGCAGCACGACATTGTCGCCGGGGACGACGGCTCCGGAGCGAACCGCGCGCGTGGCGCAGCATGCCGCCTCGGCGCAGGCCGCCTGGAGCGGGCTACAACCGGCGGGGAGCTCGTAGAGACAATAAGCGGGCGCAATGCAGAAGTCGGCGAGACCGCCGTCGGCGCCGTGGACTCCGAGAAAGCGGCCCTGCTTGCAGAGCATCTCCAGGCCAGCCCGGCACGGGAGGCAGGAGCCGCAGCGCAGGCGAGGATCGACGGAGACCAGATCGCCGACCCGCCAGCCCGCGCTCGCCTCGCCCAGCCCGACCACTTCGGCGGTGAATTCATGGCCGATGGCGATCCCCCCCGGCCGCTCGAGATGGCCGTCGAAGAGATGCTTGTCCGTGAAGCAGAGTCCGTTGACCAGCGGCCGAAGCAGCACCTCGCCGGGCAAGGGCTTCGGCATGGGCCGTTCCTCGATCCGGAAATCGCGGGGGCCGTAGGCGACGAGGGCGCGCATGGGCCCTCCTACCCGCCAAGCCGGGCGCGCGCCAACTCGGCGAGCTGATACTTTCGCGGGCGGCCGGTCGGGGTCAGTGGAATCTCGTCGGCCTCGAAGAACAGGAAGTGCCGCGGCACCTTGAAACGCGCCAGCCGCCCTTCGCACAATTCGGTCAGCGCTGCGGTAGAAGGCCGAGCGCCGCCAGCCACGATGCAGGCGCAGCCCACTTCGCCCATGCGCGGATCTGGCACCCCTACGACGATCGCCTGGGCAACCCCATCGGCGGTTTCGAGCAAGGCCTCGATCTCCCGGGGCATCACGGTCTCGCCGCCGCAGCGAAAGGTCTCCTTGATCCGACCGCTGAGCTTCAGATAGCCGTCCGCGCCGATCCGGCCGAGATCGCCGGTGCGCAACCAGCCATCGGGCGTGAAGGCCGCAGCAGTTTCCTCGGGCTTGTCGAAATAGCCCGCGGTAACGCCGGGGCCTCGAACCACCAGCTCGCCGGTCGAGCCTGGCGACAGGTCAGCGCCGCTGACCGGATCGATCGCCTTGTAGCGCGCGAGATGGGGATCGGCGGGATCGGGAGCGGCCGGACCGGCATCCTTGAGGCAGCCGTTGGTGCTCAAGAGTCGATCGCCCTCTCCCTCCGGCAGGGTGCAGGTGGTCGATGCGGTCGTCTCGGTCATTCCATAGGCGGTGAGGATTTCCGCGGGCCCGAGAAGCTCGCGTATTTCGCGCCAGATCTCCGGCCGGTTTGCACTGCCGGTATTGAACACGGCCGCTACGCTCCCGCGCGGGAAGCCCCGCTCGCGAGCAGAGTCTAGCAGCTTTTCGGTCAGAGTCGGGACGCCGCTGATCTCGTCCGCTCGGTGGCGGACGGCGAGGTCGAGCAAGGCGGCGGCATTGAACTTCGCCTGCGGGATCACGGCGCCGCCGACGAACAGGCAGGCGACGAGGCACTCGACATAGCCGTGGACGTGGTACATCGGCGCCGCGAAGAGCAGCCGACGCCCGTCCTGGAATGCTCGCACGCGCGCCGATGCGAAGCCGGTCCGAAGCACCATGTCGTGAGTGAGCATGACCCCTTTTGGAAGACCGGTCGTCCCCGACGTGTAGATGACGTCCGAAAGCTGGTCGGGGCGCACCGCCGCGGGTTCGAACCGCGTGGAGTCGACCTCCAGTGCTGCAATTGTTCGCCAGCGGTGGGGGATGCCGGCGAGCGGGTGGATGAACAGCTCCAGCCCCGGCGGAGCGATCGCCTCGAGATCGGCGACATAGTCGCGGCCTTGGAAGCCATCCATTGCGATCAAGGCGCGTGCCTTCGACTGGCGGACGACATAGTGCAGCTCGTCGCGCAGCAGGTTGAAATTCAGCGGCACTGCAACCGCTCCAAGCAGAGCGACAGCGAGCTTCGCCGCGACGAACTCGGGGCCGTTCGCCATCAGCAAGGCGATATGGTCGCCGACACCCAGGCCCGAATCGGCGAGGCCGGCGGCCAGCCGCCGCGCCCACCGCGCCATCTCGCCATAGCTGATTTCGCGGCCTTCGGTCAGCACGATCGGGCGGTTGGGAACCTGCGCGGCGGCGGCCTCGAACAGGCCGCCGAGGCTTTGGTGGCGCCACGGATGATGGTGGGCATCGAGGCCGCGACGCCGCTCCGCCGGCGCCGGCAGCGCGCGCGGGCCTTCGGTCATACTTCCTGTACCGCTACCAGCTGCTCGAGCAATGCGCGCGCGTCGTCGGTGAGCGGGCTGGCCGCTCGCGAGGCGATGTCGACCTGGACCATGACGCTTTCCGAGGTGGCGGCGCAGCGCCCGTTCTGGAACAGCGCCTGCTGGACCGTCATCGAGCTGTTGCCGACCTTCGCCAGCCTCGTGCCGACCTCCACTTGGCCGGGCCAGTTCAGCTCGCCGAGGAAGTCGATCGTCGAGCGGGCGAGAACGAAGAAGCAGCCCGGAGCGGAAAGATCGACCTCGCCGTGGAGGAGGTCGACCCGCCCGGCCTCGAAGAAGAAGGCGAACAGGACGTTGTTGACGTGGCCCTGGCGGTCGGTGTCGCTGTAGCGGACCTTCTCGACAATCAGGGCCGGATAATCTTCGATCCGCTTCCCGTCGCTCATATCGGCTCTCCGGCGGCCCGCGCGCGTCCGACGACGCTGCGCTCGCCCTCCGGGAGGATCCGGGCGCACCAGACGAGGAGCCCGAGCAAGGCGGGCATCAGGACCAGCAGGGAGAGAATCGCGAACCGGAGATCGCCGGTCATGTCGCTGATCAGCCCGACCATATACGGTCCTAGGCCGAGGCCGACCAGGCTGCTCGACAAGGTCTGAACCGCGAAGCCGACGCCGCGAAGCCGCGGAATGACGAGATCCTGCGCTGTCGCGAGCATGATCGGCGGCCAGACCGTGAGCAGCAGCAGCCCGGCGAAATAGGTCGCGAAGAAGATGTCGGAACGCTCGGTCGTGAACTGGACCGCGGTCAGCACGGCAAAGCCGAACATCGCTACGATCAGCATGTACATCCGACCGGCCGGGTTGCGGCGCTTGACGACGTCGCCGAGCGCGCCGCCGATCGCGGTGCCCGAAGCGCCGGCGATTGCCGAGATTCCGCCAAGGGTGAGCCCTGCCTCCGGACCCAGCCCGAGATGACGGGACCCATAGAGGAAGACGAACGCCCCGATCGCATAGGTGTAGATTCCAAGCAGGCCGCAGGCCATCGCCATCACCCGGTAAGCCGGTGCGCCGATCGTCACCGCGAAGGCGACGGGATCGCGCAGCCGCACCGCCTGAATCCAGCTCACCGCGGCATAGCTGCCGATCCCGATCGCCAGCCACTGGATGAAATTGCTGGTTCCCCTGAAGCCGCCGATTTCGAACAGGACCGGGCGCCGCTCGGGCGACAGGATCGCCTCGGAGCCGATCGTCAGCCCAACAACCGCGAGCGCGATGACCGCCAGCCAGAGGAGGTTGCGCCGGATCAGCTGCGGCGAACCGCCGAGCTTGCGAAGGCTGGCGATGCTCCACGGCGGGAACATCGTCGCCGCCTCGGCGAGCACGTCACGGAAAGGATGCGGACTGCCCGGCTGCGGATGCCCGTCGAGCGCGCCGCGCACCGGCTCGCGGACGGTCAGGTAGACGAGCAGACCGAGGACGATGCCCGGAAGCCCGACGATGATGAATGCGGCCTGCCAGCCGACGATCCCAAACGAGCCATCCCAATTGGCTACGATATAGCCGCCGATCATCAGCGACGCACCGAGCCCGACATACATGCCCGTGGTGTAGAGCGCGAAGATGGAGCCGCGGATCCGCTTCGGGAAGTAGTCGGCGAGAAGCGAGACCGCGGCGGGGGAACCGCTCGCTTCGCCGATCCCGACACCGAGCCTTGCCAGGCCCAATTGAGTGAAGTTGCCGGCAAATCCGGACACGGTCGTCATCGCCGACCAAAAGGTCAGGCCGATCGAGAGGGTCTTCACCCGGCTCCACCCGTCTGCCAGCTTGGCGAGCGGGATCCCGAACAGAGCGTAGAACATTGCGAACGCGGTGCCGTAGAGAAGGCCGATCTGCGCGTCGGTGAGGCCGAGGTCGGCCTTGAGATAAGGAGCAAGGATGGTGATGATCTGGCGATCGATGAAGTTCATCGCGTAGATGACCATCAGCACCGCAAGAACGTACCAGCGGTAGAGGCCGCCGCTTTCGGCTGCCGCCGCGACGGACGACGAGTCCGCACTGGCTGGTTGAGCGGCCATCCTAACCGTTCCGTTCCGAGTAGATCGGGACCCAGCTGATCGCCAGGGGATCGGCGAGCGCATCGGACATCCGGAAGGTCGGGCGCCGCTCAATCAATGCCGCCACCGCGGCTTCTGGATCGTCCATCTCGTAGATCGCGAGGTAACGGTGGCTGGGTTCGCCCATGTGCGGACGGATCTGGCGGACCGATCGGTAGCGGGTGATTGAGCGGACCGTTGGCAGCGACAGGATGTCCCCTGCGTGGACCTCATTGTACCAGCGGTTGAACTCGGCATCGCGCGCCTCGGACACCGGATTGGTCATCGCGATCAGAATCGGCTTCGGCATCGCTCCACTTTCGTTGCACAGGGCCGCTCGCCTGCCCGGCGCCTGCCGGGCAGGCTGCACGATCAGAAGCGGAAGCTCGCTTGGGCCAGGATCTCCCGTCCGCGCGACACCACGCCGCGCTGCTCGCCGATCGAGCCGGGAACGCCGGCGCCCCCGGTCCTGTCTGCGGCATAGAGGAGATAATAGCGGTTGGTGAGGTTGCGCCCGGCGAGGCCAAAGCTCCAGCGATTGTCCGGATGGGCATAAGTGATGCTCGCATTGAACCTCCAGAAGCCTTCCTGGCGAGTCGGCGGAGCAAGCGTGTCGGCGGCGTAATAGGAGCTGCTGTAATAGGTGTCGCCGGTGAGGCGGACCTCGTTGCCGGCCACCGGCACGGTCACCACGGCTCCGAAATTGCCCGACCATTCCGGCGAGCGCGCCGGCGGGCGGCCGTCATAGACCTGCTGTAGGGTCAATGCCGTTGCGTTGACGAACGAGCAATTGGGCGGGGGCACCGCGGTCGCCCGAACCGTCCCGGCCGGGAAGGCGTAGGAATAGCATTGGCCCGTGAAGTCGCGGAACCGGTTGCGGACGTAGGCGATCGCGCCGTGGAGGCTGAGGAAGCTGTTGGCCCGGAAATTGCCGTCCACCTCGACGCCGCGCTGGCGAAGCTCGCCGGCATTGTTGATCGTGTAGGCGATGGCAGCGGGATCGTAGGTGTTCACCTGCAGGTTGGAGAAATTGTAGGCGAAGAGCGCCGCGCTCATGTTCAGCCGGCCGTCGGCCATGATCGCGCGGGCGCCGACCTCGAAGCCTTCGGCCTCCTCCGATTCGAAATCGACGCCGCTGATCCGGGTGCTGACCTGGAGCGGATTGCTGAGCCCGAAGCCGCCGGATTTGAAGCCGGTCCGGTAGGCTGCGAAGATGGTGTGGTCGCGGTCGGGACGCCAGTTGAGAGTGACCTCCGGGGAGATGTTGGAATCCTCGAAGCGGCCCTGGAGATGGCCGACCTGGTTCGAGCCGGGATAGTTGGTGGCGGCGGTATTGAACACCGAGATGCCGTAGACATTCTCCTTGTCGAACGTCTTGGTCTCGCGGGTCCAGCGCAGGCCGCCGGCGAGCTCGAGCTCCTCGGTGATGTCCCAGATGAGCTGGCCGAACACCGAATAGGTGCGGCCGCTCTGCGCGGCGACGGTCTCGAACGAGGTGTAGCGGTCGGCGAGCCGGTTGTAATTTTGCAGGCCCAACATCGTGTCCGAGAAGGAATCGAGCGTCGCGCGCTGATAATAAGCGCCGAGGACGAAGTTGACCGGTGACGATTCGAAGTCGCTGGTCAGGCGAAGCTCCTGGCTGAACTCCTCCGCGCCGAGCTTTTCGGTCTGGGCGAGCTGCGAGAAGGTGGTCTGGTCGAGGCCGGAGAAGGTGTCGTAGCTGATCCGGTTGTAGCCGGTCAGCGACGCCAGACTGAGCGGACCGAAGTCCCACTCCATCGACAGCGACGAGATGATCGCATTGAGCTCGCCGCTCGAGGTGCCGTCGTTGAGGACTCCGCGGAAGGTGGAGCCGACCACCGCGGGCAGATCGCCGACGGTCGTGCGGTTGTCGATCACGCATTCGCCATAGGGATCAGGAACGCCGCTGACCCGCGGGTTAGGGCCGGTGCACGGCCCGATATTCTGGGTTGCGACGCCCGCCCCTGGATCGGTGGAATGCGCACCGAACACACGAACGGTTGCGGAGAAATTTTCCGTCGGCTCGAAGGCGAGCGTCAGCCGCCCCAATATTTCCTCCTCGCCGGGGCGCGGATCGGAGGTGCCCGGGAACAGAGCGGCGGCGGCCGGAGCCCCGGTGGCGGCATTGTAGAAGGGGTTGGTCAGCGGCCCGGCGAGGTTGCGCAAATAGCCGTCCATGTGACGGTACCGCAAAGCAAGGCGGGCGCCGAGGGTGTCGGTCAGCGGGCCGGAGACGAAGCCATCGACGGTCGCCTCGTCCGCGACGAATTCGTAGGAGGTGCGAATTCCGGCCTCGAAATCGCTGGTCGGCCCGGCGGTTCGGATCGAGATCACGCCGGCCGGGCTGTTCTTACCGAAGAACAGGGCCTGGGGCCCCTTGAGCACTTCCACCTGCTCGATGTCGAAGAAGCCCAATTGGGCGATCCGGCCGTTGCTGGTCTGGACGCCGTCGATGGCGACGGAAGCCGCTTGCTCGAAGCCGGTCTGGTTGGCCGGCGAGCTGATTCCACGGATTGCGATTGTGCCGCCGCCATTGGCTCGGTACGCGCCGACGATCACCGTCGGAGTGAGCTCTCCAATCGCCGTAAGGCTGTTCGAATTATAGCGCGCGATCGTTTCGCCGCTCAGCGTGGAGACAACCACCGGCACGTCCATCAGCCGCTCGTCGCGACGGCGCGCGGTCACGACGATGTCGCCGGAACCTTCGGCATTGGGGGAGTCCGCCGTGGGCTCTGCATCCACCGGCTCGACCCCTGTGGCCGCGGCGGGGACCGGAGCCTCTTGGGCCCAGGCCGGCATGCTTACGAACGAAGCCGCGGTTGCAAGCAGCGCGAGCCGCAAGTTAAGATTGTTCAAGGCGTCCTCCCTCTGTGCCTGAGGTCAGGTCCCGATCTGCGTCGAGTACCGAACAATCGTTTGTTTAACCGCTTTGGGCAGGACGTCAAGGTCGCGCGGTCGATCTGGGCGGACCTCTTGGCCGCCGCGCGGTGGAAGAGATTGACGAAGCTCCAGGCGATTTCCTCGGCGTCGTCCTCAAGCGCGGTGTCGGGGAAGAGCGCGAAAAGGTCCGACCAGATTGCGGCGAGCGTCTGCTGCGCCGCTTCCGGATCGACAGGATCCGTGCAGGGCGTCCAGTCGAGCGCGGCAATGTTGAGGCGGCCGAGCTAGGGCGGCGAGCTGTGCGGCAAGAGTCGTGTGCATGGCGGGTCTCCGTTCTCGAGCGCCGGGCATCGGCGCCGGGAGCCCTAAGCCCCGGCACGAGGTTGCGGCCCGCACCGCCGCGCCTCGAGCGGCGGGCCACCCCGAAGCCGCGGCCGGCGCGGGCAGGCTG